>RFIY01000167.1 GCA_003695505.1 Candidatus Dadabacteria bacterium
GCGTGGGTCTTGTAGAGGCCGTTGATGTAGATCAGCACCGGCGTCAGGGACTCCAGCGCAATCGCATTACGCAACACGCCGGCCGAGATGCCGCGCAGGCCCAGGTCGCCCATCAGATCGATCACGGTCTGACGGACTTCCTTGTCGTTGCAGGCGACAAGCGCGTCGCAGTCCGGTTCATGGTCGAGGTCTTCCAGCAGATGCGCCGAGACGTGATGCAAGGTTGCGGCGACCGTCACACCGTCACCGAGGATCTGTTGCGCTTCGAGCGCGGCCGATTGCCCTTCGGGCAGGTTGACGCTGCGCACTTTCGGCGGCTTGAGCGGTACGGTGATGTCGATCAGGATCTTGCCCTGCAGCGCGTCTTTGAGGGATTCCAACGTCTCGCGATGCCCGGCGTAGGGAATCGACAGCAGCACGACCTCGGCGCCCTCGACGCAGCCGGCATTGTCGCTGCCCTTCAGCGTCACGCCAAACTGCTCGCTGAGCTCCTGCGCCTTCGCCTCGCCGCGCGCGCGGTCGCGGGAGCCGATCGTCACGTCGTGCCCCGCCTTCGCCCAGCGCAGCGCGATACCACGCGCTTCGGCCCCGGTCCCGCCGATGATGCCGATCTTCATGACTGGTTCAGCTCGGCAAGCAGGCGGATCGCTTCTGGCTGAATCGCGCCAACCATGATCGTTGTCGCCGGCGAGTTTTTCCACGCCTCGAACCGTTCAGCGATCTGGTCCCGTGTACCGACGAGATATGCCGCCTGGACCATTTCGTCGGTCACTGCACGCACCGCGCCTTCACGGTCACCATTCAGGAACAATTCCTGAATCCGGTTGGATTCTTCTTCGAAGCCGGAGCGAACCCAGAAGTCCTTGTAGAAGTTCTTGTTTTTGGCGCCCATTCCGCCGATATACAGCGCGAGCTGGTACTTGAGCGGATACATCGCACCCTGGGCCAGATCGACCGATTCGGTCAAGGCCACCGCGACCATCGGTATGATCTCGAAATCTTCCCACTTCTTGCCGTCGGTACGCTTTTCGAAACCCGCCTTGAGGTTGTCGGTGATCACCTCATGCTTTTCCGGAATCATGCAGGTCAGGTGCACGCCGTCGCAGATCTCGCCGCAAAGCTGCTGGCCCTTTGGCGCCATCGAGCCAAGGTGGATCGGAATCGGCTCGGTCGGATGGATCATCGACTTCAGCGGCTTGCCGAGTCCTTTCGAATGTTCTCCCCTGAAGGGGATATCGAAAAACTCGCCGTGAAATTCGAGCGGTTCCTCGCGTGCGAGGATTTTTTTGACGACGGTGATGTACTCGCGCGTCATCGTCAGTGGCTTGTACCACGGCTTGCCGTGCCAGCCCTCGACGACCTGGGGCCCCGATGTACCCAGCCCAAGTTTGAAGCGGCCCCCGGACAACTGCTGCATCGTCAGCGCCGTCATCGCGGTGTTGGCGGGTGAGCGTCCCGGCATTTGCATGATGCTGGTGCCGAGGTTGAGCTTTTCATGCCGCGCACCGATCCAGGCCAGCGGCGATACCGCGTCAGAGCCCCACGACTCCGCCGTCCAGACCGAATCGTAGCCCATCTCTTCGCATTCGCGAATCAGATCCCAGTTGATGTTGATGTGACGGCCCGAGTAGCCGATCGTCAATCCGAGTTTCATTGCGTTGTCCGTTTCCGTTTTGTCTGTCTGGCAGACAGTGTACCGTTTCCGTTCAGGGATGCTGTGAGCTGACGCTGAGCACCTCGCCCGTCATATAGCTGGAATAGTCGCTCGCCAGGAAGATCATTACGTTGGCGACTTCCCAGACCTCGGCTGCACGACCGAAGGCCTCGCGTTTTTTCAGTTCTTCGAGCAATTCCCGTGTCGTGACCTTTTCGAGGAATGGATGCATCGCCAGCGACGGCGCGACAGCATTGATGCGGATGTTGTGTTCGGCGGCCTCAAGCGCGGCGCAGCGCGTCAGCGCCATGACACCGGCCTTGGCGGCGGCATAGTGGCTCTGCCCTTTCTGGGCGCGCCAGCCAATGACGGAGGCGTTGTTGACGATGGCCCCCCCGCCCGTTTCTCGCATCGTGCGGATCGCCGCACGCGTACAGCGCATCGTGCCATTCAGCGTCACGTCGATCACGATGTTCCACTGATCGTCGGTCATGTCCTCGAGATTCGCGGTTCCGCCCAGACCGGCGTTGTTCATCACAACATCGATCGTGCCGAACTCCTGCTGCGCTGTCGCAAACAGGCGCTGGACATCGTCTTCTTGCGTGACGTTGCACAATACCGACGGCGCCCGAAAGCCGGTGTCGGCCTCGAGCCGCTCCACGGCCTCGGCCAGCCGGCGCTCGTGAATGTCCGAAATCAGCACACGCGCGCCCTCTTCGACGCAGCGCTTCGCGGTGGCGAAACCGATGCCGGTGCCGGCCGCGGCGGTGACGATGACGTTCTTGCCCTTGAGCAGGTCGTGCGCCTGCGGGTATGGCGGGGTATGCAGGCTCATCGCGGCAGCCCCAGTCCACGTTCCGCAATGATGTTGCGTTGGATCTGGTTGGTGCCGGCATAGATCGTGTCGGAGCGGACGAACAGAAACAGCCTCTGCAACTGCGTCAGTTCACCGTCGTCCTCCGCGTATTCGGCCTCTGTTCCCATCACGTCCATCAGCAGCTTGCCCATATCGCGGTGCCAGGTGGCCCAGTAAAGCTTCGCGATCAGCGCCTCACGCGGCAGGTTTGGCCCGTCGGCCCTTGACAGCGTGCGCAGCGCATTGAGACGCATGATGCGCAACCCGATCCAGGCTTCGGCGATGCGGTCGCGAATGATCGGATCATTGAGCTTGCCGTTCTTGCGGGCGATGTCGGTCAGCTCTTCGAGTTCGCGAGTAAACTGGGCCTGCTGGCCGAGCGTCGACGCGCCACGCTCGAACGCCAGCGTCGCCATCGCGACCTTCCAGCCGTTGTTGACGCCACCGACGACGTCGTCGGCGTCCGCCTCGGCATTGTCGAAAAAGACCTCGTTGAATTCTGCCGTCCCTGTCATCTGCCGAATCGGCCGGATCTCGACCCCCGGCTGATCCATCGGGACGAGGATGTACGAGATCCCCTTGTGCTTCGGTGCATCGGGGTCGGTGCGACAAAGCACGAAGCACCACTTCGACCACTGCGCCCCGGAAGTCCAGACCTTCTGCCCGTTGATGATCCATTTGCCATCGACGAGTTCGGCCTTGGTCTGAACATTGGCAAGATCGCTGCCGGCGTTGGGCTCGGAATAGCCCTGGCACCAGCGTTCGGTGGCGTTCTTGATGCCCGGCAAAAACTTTTCCTTCTGCGCATCCGTGCCGTGCGCAATGATCGTCGGCCCTGCGAGGGTTTCGCCGATGTGACCAAGCCGCCCGGGACCGCCTGCCTTGACGTATTCCTCGTGAAAGATCACCTGCTGCATCAGCGGCAGATTGCGACCTCCGTGTTCTTCGGGCCAGTCCAGGCAATTCCAGTTGTGCTTCGCGAGGTGTTGTTCCCAGGCGACGCGTTCTTCGAACAGGGCTTCTTCGTCACCGGGGCCACCCCGGCCACGTACGATCGCAAACTCACCGTCCAGCCAGTGGTGCAGCCAGTCGCGAATTTCCTGACGGAATGCCTCGTCTTCGGCGGTAAATCTCAGATCCATGGTTTCCCCCTCAGGCCGGTACCGGTTCGGCGACCGCGTCCAGGCCGATCGCGTCGGCGAACCAGCGGCGATGCTCGGCAGGCGCGCCAAATAGTTGCTCGCTCAACCGCGCACGCTTGAAATAAAGATGGGCA
>RFIY01000168.1 GCA_003695505.1 Candidatus Dadabacteria bacterium
CTCGACACACCGTCCGCCTTCAGGTATCGTGACTTTCATGTCTGCTCGCGAAACCAGTTCTGGCCGTCTCGGCAATGACCCCTTTGCGGCACTCGGGGTCAGCCCAACAGACAGGAATCAAACATCCGTTTCCAGAAAAAAACGGGGCCCAAAATCGCCGCCTGCGGCCAAAACGCAACGCACCGCAACCACCAAGTCGCGCAAGAAGCCCGCGCCACCAGAAGGCGATTCTGGGGCACTCAGTGCATTGCCGGTCAGCCACGATGGCGCCGAGTGGGATTTTGACGCCCTCGACGCGCGCATCGAGCAGGCCATCTCTCTGCTCCATCAACTGCCCCTGCCCGAAGGTCCCCCACCCCGTTCGACCATGGATCAGTTCGCGGATCTCGTTCGCGATACGTTTCGCGCGATCTCTCCGCTGACCTACCTGCGCCAACTCAACCGTGTGCTGTATGCCGGCCGCTCGTTCCATGTCGACCCCTTCGGACTTGATCCGGAATTTGAAGAGCGCGCTGACCGGATCGCAGACTTTTTCTACCGCTACTGGTGGCGCGTCGATGCGCTCGGCGTAGACAACATTCCCGGTGGCGGCCGCACCCTGATCGTCTCGAACCACTCGGGGATGTTGCCGTACGATGGCGCGATGATCAAACATGCGGTCCGCGTCCACCATCCCGCACGTCGAACGGTACGCTTCCTCGTCGAGAATTTCGCATTTTATTTTCCGATTCTCGGCACGCTCATCTATCGCTACGGTGGCGTACGCGCGTCGATGGACAACGCGACGCGCCTGCTCAACGACGACCAGCTCACTGCTGTGTTTCCGGAAGGCGTAAAAGGACTCGGCAAGCTTTACCGTCAGCGTTACCAGTTGCAGCGCTTTGGCCGCGGCGGATTCATCAAACTTGCACTTCGTACACGCAGCCCGATCGTACCCGTGGCCGTGATCGGCGCCGAAGAAATTCACCCGATCCTTGCCCACGCGGACTTCCTCAAAAAGCCACTGCGTGTGCCCTATGTTCCGATTACCCCGACCTTTCCGTGGCTTGGGCCGCTCGGCCTGGTGCCGCTGCCGACCAAATGGACCATCGTCTTTGGCGAACCGCTGACGCTCCCGCTCGAATACGGTCCAGAAGAGGCAGACAATGAACTCCTCGTCAGCGAACTGACGCTGTGTACGCCGTCTCATCCATGAAATGATTTACGAGCAGCTTGCCGTTCGGCAAAGCGTCTATTTCGGCTGAATCCCCGGAGCCCCGCCATGACTGATCTGCATCCGCCAGCTTCCGCGCTGTCTTTCCTCGAACGACTGATCGATGTGCGCGGTCCCAGCGGTTTCGAAGCTCCCGTCCAGTCCGTCTGGCTTGATTACGTGCGTCCCCACGCGGACTATACCGAATCCGACGCCTACGGCAACACTTGGGCAGTCCTCGAACCAGGCAGTACATCGAACGACCCACCGACCGTCGTCGTCACCGGACACGCCGACGAGATCGGCCTGATGATCAACCATATCGAATCGTCTGGCCTGCTTCGGGTCGTTCCGGTCGGTGGCGTCGACCCCGCCATGCTGCCCGGTCGCCGCATCCGCATCAACACACCGCGCGGCGAAATTCGCGGCGTGATCGGCGCCGTACCGATTCACCTGCAGGACAAGTCCGGCGATCGAAAGGCGCCCACCATCGACCAGCTCTTCGTCGACTGCGGATTCGCCGACGAAGACGAAGCCCGCGAATCCGTACGGGTCGGGCTGATTGCGACCATCGACCAGGGCCTCGAGCGCCTCGGACAACACCGTGTCGTCGCTCGCGCAACCGACAATCGCATCGGGATTTTCACGGCCGCAGAAGTGCTGCGCAGGCTTTCCGAACGCCGCGATCAGCTCCGCTACCGCCTGATCGCACTGTCAACCGTACAGGAAGAAATCGGCCTCGTCGGCGCGCAGTTCGTCACCCGCAGACTCAACCCCGATGTCGCCCTCGTTGTTGATGTCACCCATGCCACAGATGTCCCGGGCGTCTCCCAGGCGAAACATGGCAAGGTCGAGATGGGGGCCGGTCCAACCATCACCCACGGCACCGCCAACCACCCGTTGCTCGTGCAGCATCTTGTCGATACGGCCGCGGCTACAGACATCGCCATTCAGCATGAGGCTTCCAGCCGTTATACGGGCACCGACACCGACGCGATCTACCGCGCGACAACCGGTATCCCCTCCGCGCTTCTCAGCCTCCCCAATCGTTACATGCACACTCCGTCCGAGGTGATCGATCTGCGCGATCTCGAACGTCTGGTTCGCCTGACCACCGAGGCCGTCCTCCGCCTCGACCCCGCTCGGCCGTTTCGTGTCGTGGACGATACCGCCAACCCATGAAGCTCTTGTTGCCCGCTGCCGTTACCTGAGCGTTCGCCGATCCCGCACCCACGCAGGTGTTGCCCGTTCCCGACCGACGTTTCTATCGTCACTCGTTACGCGCAACACAGGAAACGTGTTTCTACCCCGGCTCGCTGCGAGTCATCCGGATCACTCCGCGCGAAACACAACCCTCGCCTGGCCGAGTGGCGCCGTCCATAACCGCGCAGTCTGACCACGCGCCTCTTTCCACCGCTCGAACGACCGCACGAAGCCCCCGAAATCGACGAACGGCAAAAACGTCACCGCGCCGCCCGCGCGCAAGAAATCATCGAAATGCATTGCCACCACTCGTTGCGCCCCAACCGCACCCGGAACCGCGTCCAGCAGCGCCGCTGTATCGCCGCGCCCCGCCAGCCCCAGCAACACCACATCTGCATGCACCCCTTCATACATTCCCTCACGCCAGCCCGCACTGCCGTGATGGACAATCGTCCCCAACGGGTGCTCGATCACAACCCCAAACGTTCCACCCTCCCTCAACCGATCAGCGGACACCGGCCACCCATCGAGTGCGGTAATCTCTCCCGGCCACGGTACGCGTCCGAACAGCGCCCGGCCATGGCGTGACGCCAGCAGGCGAACCCGGAAAGCGCCCGCCGTGACCTCACCCGACCCATCGATTGTGACGATCTGACTTTCCGGTATGCCCGCAGCGCGTGCAAGCACGCTCGTACTGGGCGAACCAACGATCCGCGCGCCTGTCTGCCGTGCAAACTCGGGCGCATCCAGGCTATGATCGAAGTGGCTATGCGAAACCAC
>RFIY01000169.1 GCA_003695505.1 Candidatus Dadabacteria bacterium
GTCGCGGGTTCGTCGCGCGCTGCGTCCGCTCGACGCGCCGTTGATGGATGGCGGCGAACATCTGTCACAAAGCCTCGCCGCCGCGCTTCTTCCGACGCTGCGGCGCGGCCACCGGGCGCCTTCACTGCAACAGGCATGGGCCGGTCTGCAGGAACGACTGCCGGCAACCGGCGCCACGCCCTTCCACGAGGTGGAGCAGCAGATCAAAAGGCAGCTCGAGGACGCCGCAGGCGGGGAACGTCTGGCCGAGATCGACGCCGACTTGCGCGTCGTCCTCGCGACGGACTGGATCGACGATGCACGCGCCGCGTGGTTGCGTACGTCGTCCGGTGCGCGCGACGAACTCGCCGAGATGGTCTGTGACGAACTCACAAGCTGGAAGGGCGCGGTGCTCGAATTGCCGGTCCGCGCCGAGCAACTCGTGCAGGAAACGCTCGACCTTGCCGTTCGAGGCGCGATGCGCACCGTCCAGGCGCACGTGGATGCCCTGCAGCAGGCGGGGATGGCTGCGGATAGCGGCCGCGAGGAAGCACCCGCCGGCGCATCCTTGTTCGAGCGCATCGTCGCGCGCGCATTCTGCCGTGTCGATACGACGCTCCTGTCCCGCTTCGACGATGTGCCGATGCCGACACGGCTGCGCGACGACTTTGCTACGAGCCAGATCGATGCCGTCTGGTTGCCCGCGAAGGTCGGGGTGGGCGCGGTTGCGCAGGCGCAGCCGTGGTCGCGCGACGATACGACCTTGCCGGGTGAAACGATTCTCTGGCCCGGCTTTGCGCCACGCTGGATGCGCGTCGATGTGCATCGACGTGTGTCCTTCCTGCCGTCCCGATTACAGGAGCTGGCGGATGCGTTGTTGCAGCATTAATGTCTGCCAACGTCGGTTCGCGCGTGGTCTCGTCTATGTCGAGGCGCTCGTCGTGTTGCCCGTGCTGGTCATTCTTCTGTCCGGCATCATCCGGCTGGCGGAGACGGCGCGGGTGCGGCTGGCGGCCGAACGTCTCTGGCACGCGGTCGTGCTGGCACCGCGATCCGGCCGACAGCAGGACTGGATCGAACGGATCGCGGCGCTCGGCGCCGCAGCGCGTGGGAGCTGCCGGCGCGAACCGGGGCGAGTGAGCTGCCTCCTCCCTGGTCGCGGCGAGCTTCGCGCCGAGGCGGCGATAGGCTCGGTGCAGGCGGCGGTGCAGTACTGTACCAGCGATCAGCGCTGTGCGATCCGTTCGCGACGCTGGATCGGCCTGACGGCGCCGGGCGGGGTCTGGTAGCGCCGTGGCGTGGCGGAGGCTGCTGATGTTGCTGATCGCGGTGGGCGGTATCGCGGCCGCAATCCCCGTTTCGAGCGCCGGCGAGGCGTGTGAATCGCTCGGGGGCGCGCACGCGGGCGACTGGGTCTGGTTTCGGCGTTATCTGTGCGGCGCGGATGCGTCCGGCGATGTCGAGACGTTCGGCGAATGGTTTGCGCGCCCGTTGCTGCGCGGGCGGTTTGGTGCGGAACCCACGTACCGCTTTGCGCGCTTGCAGCTCAACGGCCTCGTCGACGGCGGCTTCGATCGCTGGCGAGACGATCTCGCTGCGTCGCCCCGTGAGGCGATCGACCGGTTCCTGTCGGAGGTCTACCCGCCCGATCTCGACAGCGATGCGACGCTCGACGATCCGGTGGCCGGCTGTATCGGCCCGGTGGCCGAACTCTGTCAGGCGTGGATGGACGACCTGCACACCTTTCATCTTGGCCGCGGCAAGGGCGCGAAAGATTCCCGGCGGCTCTGCGTGCAATCCAGTGACGCGGCGACGCTGCCGGCGGTGCATACCGCCGCGCTCGGTCTGGCCGCACTCGATGAGGCCGCCGTCTGGAGCCAGCACGTCGCCGCGGTCCAGCGTGCCGCCGAGCAGGCCGCGGCAGCGGTGGGCTGGCTGGCCACCGCGACGGAACCGGGCGAGCTCGTACCGGTGTTTCGGCCACCCGACAGCGGACGATCGATCGAGACGGTGTCGGGTACAGTCTGGGAATTGCCGTGGAAGCCCCGACGCTGGAAGCTGGGTCTGCGGTCGTTCCAGCCCGCGGCCGGCGACGAGTTGCCGCGGTTGCGCGTGCGCTTCCGCAAACAGGACGTCGAATTGCGCAGTCCGCTGCTCTGGTTGTTTGCGCGCGTCGACAAGTCCTTCGATCTGCCGACGCGAACCTGCACCTGGTCGCCCGATGGCAATGCCGCGATCGTCGAACAGTGGAATCCGCGGCGCAAGCGGGTGTCGGGACGGGGGCAAAATCCCTGGTTGCGCATCCTGCCGTGGTTGTCCGGCGATGTCGAGCTGCACAACGCCTGGTATCGCCGGGATCGCGCCATCTATCTGTCCGCAAATGCCTGGAGCAGGCTGCGGCGTTTCGACCGCCTGTTCCAGGAGGCCTACCACGAAGCGCTGGCCGACATCCGTCGCGCGTCGGATGTGGCGCCGTTGCAGCACCGTGCGCACCTGCCGGAGGTCTATTCGTTCGAGCTGGGCGAATGGACGGTTGCCTTTGTGTTGCGTCAACGACGGTTGTTGAAGGGGCTGGTGCGCAATGATCTGCTCGCGATTCAGGGCGAGGTCTGGCGTCGCATCCTGCGCCGGCCGTTCGATCCGGATGCCATACGCCTTCTCGGTCTCGGGCCATCGGCGCCTTTCGTTTGTTCGTCGGCGAAACTGCTGATGTTGCCGGTGCAGGATGCCTTTGCCGCAGAGTCGCTGCCGGACGGAGTGGCGCAACTCGCGCGCCTGGTCCTTGGGCCGTGTCGGTTGCTCGACCGCGTGACCGCTGACGTGATGAGGGATCGCTATGGCGACGACCCCGAGATGGCCGCCCGCCTCGTCGAGCGTTATCGCATGCGCTTCGAGGGCTTCCTGATCGGTGCGCGGCAAATCAGCAGAAAAGGCACGTCGCCCATGGTCGAGCTGTGGCGGGTCACGTTGCCCGACACGCCGCTGTTGATGGCGGTGTTTGGCGGACTGCTGCGGCACGCGCTGGACGCCAACGACCTGCTGCCGGATGGTAGCGAACCGGAAGCCTGGCGCGCGACGCTGGGCGCTCGCCCCGAAATGATGCTGGCCACCTGGATGAAGCCGGAGCGCGTGCGGTTGCCGGTCGCCGAGGCGCTGCGACCGCAGATCGGCATTGCGATGTTGACGCAGGGGGCGCTTGGCATGCAGGTGCAACGCCCCGGGCGGGCCGTCCAGTCCTGGGGGCTGAGCTGGCACCTGCTGGCCACGCCAGATGTCTCGTTGCCCGACCGGTTGGACGTCGCCGGCGAGGCTTGGCCGGATGCGCTGCAGACGCACACCCTGACCGCTGGCACAGCGGCGTCCGATGACGATCCGTTCGGCTGGGTGGCGGCCACCCGCGCCGAGGTGGAGGCCATCGATTCGACGAAGCGCGAAGAGGAACCGGTGCGCCTCTATATCGGACCGGGTGGGCGCCGCGCCGCGTTCGTCGGTGTGATGCAGCGGGATCGGGCGGCGCTGGTGCTGGTGCTCGAGCGCTGCGAGCGCGAATGCGTGACCGGAGCGGAGCAGTGACGGGGCATGCGCGCGGACAGGCGATGGTCGAGGCGGCGTTGATCATCGCCGTCGCAGGCGTCGTTCTGGCCGCCGCTATGCTGCGCTTTGCCGATACCGCGGCGGGCCTGGATCAGCTCTGGCGCGTCTGGAATGCCCTGCCCTTTCCCTGAACCCGTCCACACGAGGAAGAGGTGATTGAACGATGGAACCGTACGATACGAACGCGACCGACGGAGCCGCAACACCGGCGCCGGTGGAAGATCCGCGCGGCCTGCAGGCGATGCGCGCCCGATTGCGCGAGCCGCGCGTTTGGCTGGCACTGCTGTTGGCGGCCACGGGAGCGCTGCTGGCGGGACTGCGCATCGCCCAGCTCGAAGCGGCACTCGCCGGCGAAGGCACGGTGTCGGTCGTGATGGCGACGCGCGCATTGCCCGCCGGCAGCGCGCTGCAGGATGGTGACCTCGCGATTCGCACGCTTCCGCCGCTGGCCGTCCATCCAAAGATGATCCGGGGTGATCAGCTCGATCTGCTCCCCGGCCAGGTGCTGTCCGAAGGGGTCGCGGAGGGCGAGGTGTTGCTCTGGAGTGCGCTTGCGCCGGAGGACGAGCGCTGGAAGTCCCTGTCGGGTCTCGTGCCGGTCGGTGAGCGTGCCGTCGCGGTTGCCGTCGACAGCGTAGGTTCGGTGGGGTACCAGATCCGGCCGGGTGACCGCATCGACATGTTCCTTGCGACGTCGCGTGCATCGGGGCGGATCGTGATGCCGGTATTGCAGAATGTCTCCGTTCTCGCGACCGGTGATCAGCTCGTCGGCCAGAGCGGCAGCGGCCCCTACAACCGGATCGTCGTCAGCCTGACCCCGACCGAGGCGGAGCTGATGTTGCTCGCGCAGCAGGTGGGGCGCGTGCACGTTCTGTTGCGCAATCGCGACGACCTCGGCGCCGCCCCCGACCTGCCGGTGCTCAGTGAGCAACAGCTCCTGGGCAGTGAAGTCCGGCAGAACGTGCAAAGGGCGCGCAACCGCCGCGTTGTTCACGTGATCGACGGGAGCGGCTGATGGGGCGCGCGTTTATGCTGCTGGTTGTTCTGGCGCCAATGTTTGCGTGGGCGGACGCGGAGCCGCTGACCGGGGATA
>RFIY01000170.1 GCA_003695505.1 Candidatus Dadabacteria bacterium
TCGACCCAGCGCGCCAGGAACATGCCAACCGCCGCACCGACGATGAGGCCGGCGATGACGATGGTCAACCCGTCTGTACCGACCACGTCCGGCACCGTCACGGCGACCGCGATCAGCATGCCGACCGCGCTCATCAGGTTGCCGCGTACCGCGGTACGCGGATGTGTCATGCCCTTGATCCCGAGGATGAACAGGACCGAAGCAAACAGATAGGCGATATTCATCAGGGTATGGTTCATCGTCCTACCCTTTCTTCTTGCGGAACATCGCCAGCATGCGGTTGGTCACCGCATAGCCGCCGACCACGTTGATGGTTGCCAGCACGACGGCGGCAAAACAGAGAATCTGCGCAGTGCCTCCGTGAACATGCTCAGCCGCGATGATCGCGCCGACAATGGTGATCCCTGAAATCGCATTCGAGCCACTCATCAGCGGCGTATGCAGCGTCGGCGGCACCTTGGTGATGATCTCGACGCCGACGAACACCGCCAGCACGAAGATCGTTACAAGCAGTACGAGTTCCATCAGTCGGCCGTCCCTTCGTCACTGGCCGCCGGCTCGGGCGCATCCTGCGCGGGCGTCGGCAGCGGTTGCAGGCCAAGTTGTTCGCGTACGCGCTCGTGGACAACCTCTCCGCCTTTGGTGACAAGCGTTCCGGCGGTAATCTCGTCCTCGAGGTCGAGCTGAATCTTGCCGTCCTCGGTCAGGTGCTTGATCAGCGTCGTCATATTGTTGGAGTACATCTGGCTGGCGTGGAACGCGACAGTTGAAACCAGATTGTCGGGTCCGATGATCGTCACTTCGTTGTGGACGATGGTTTCGCCATGTTTCGTCAGTTCACAGTTGCCGCCGCGCTCCGATGCGAGATCGACAATCACCGAACCGGGGCGCATCCGCTCGACCATCGGCGTCGTCACGATCACCGGAGACTTGCGACCCGGAATCGCGGCCGTGGTCACAACCGCATCGGCGTCGGCGATGTAGTCGGCCATCAGTTCCTGCTGCTTGCGGATCTGCTCTTCGGTCTGCTCTTTTGCGTAGCCGCCCGCGTCCTCGGCATCATCGGTTTCGAGTTCGAGTTCGATGAATTTGCCGCCGAGCGATTCGACCTGCTCCTTGACCGCCGGACGCACGTCGTAGGCGCTGACAACTGCCCCGAGCCGCTTGGCCGTTGCAATCGCCTGCAACCCCGCGACCCCTGCGCCGATCACAACGACCTTGGCGGCCTTGATCGTGCCGGCGGCCGTCATCATCATCGGGAACATTTTGGGCAAGGTGTCAGCCGCGACCAGCACCGCCTTGTAACCCGCGATCGACGCCATGGAACTGAGCACGTCCATGCTCTGTGCGCGGGTGATGCGCGGGATCAGCTCCATCCCGAATGCGATGACACCCTTTTCGGCCAGCGCCGGCATCTTGTCGGCGAAAAACAGCGGCTCCATCATCGCAAACACGATCTGACCTGATTTCAGCCGCGCCAGGTCTGCTTCGTATGCATCAGGGTCTGCACCCGCGAACCGGACACAGGTAATGACCTCGGCCCGTGCGAACACGGTGTCGCGATCGGGAACGATCTCCGCCCCGGCTTCTTTGTACGCATCGTCCGGGTAACCCGCCGCAAGCCCGGCCCCCGTCTCGACGATGACCTCATGCCCCACCTTGGCAAGGTGCGGTACCGACGCTGGAATCAGCGCCACCCGCCGCTCGCCGGGGAGCGTCTCCTTTGGCACACCAATGATCACATGCTTGCCCTTTCGGCTGCGGGCCGGACGAAGCCGGTCCGAGTTCAGCAATCCTCTATGAAGCAGGCGCCCGGCCCCGTTTCGGGTCCCGCAATGCGGCGCCATTCCAGCCGCAGGGGAAACGGCCGTTATTTTTTGATCATAACATAATGCGTCATTTTCTACTTCCAGAAACACGGCTTTCCTCGACCTCATATAATGAAGCGATCATGAACGAGAAACGAACCAGAATCGCAATCGTTGGCGCCAACGGCTATACCGGCGGCGAGTTGCTGCGTCTGTTGGCCGCGCACCCAAACGTCACCGTCACGGCCGCCACCAGCCGCAGCCAGGCCGGGCAGCCGCTGGATGCTGTATTTCCGGCGCTGACCGGTGTCGACCATCTGCCTGCGGTCTTTGCGGATCTTGACGCCAGCGCCGTCGCCGAACAGGCCGACGTCGTCATGACGTGCCTGCCCCACGGCGACGCGCAGGACTGGGTCGCCCGGCTGATCCCGGCCGGCCGCATCGTCATCGACCTGTCCGCCGATTACCGCTACCGTGAGGCGGCGATCTATGAGAAGGCCTACCAGCCGCACAAGCATCCGGATCTTGCCGCGCGCGCGGTCTATGGACTGCCAGAATGGCAGCGCGATCAGATTCGCGAGGCCGACCTGATCGCGAATCCGGGCTGTTACCCGACTTCTGTCCTGTTGCCGCTGATTCCGGTCGCCCGTGCCAGCCTGATCGAGCCGGACATCATTGTCGACAGCCAGAGCGGCGTCTCCGGTGCGGGCCGTACGCCGAAAGCAAACCTGCTGCACGGTGAAGTCAGCGAGACGCTGCAGGCCTACGGTCTGCCCCTGCACCGTCACCAGTCGGAAATGCGCTGGCAACTCAGCGACATCGGCGGGTTCGACACACGACTGACGTTCACGCCCCATCTGGCGCCGGTGAACCGCGGCATTCTGTCGACGATTCACGTGCGGCCAGTCGAGGGCGTCTCCAGCAGCGACATTCGCGCTGCCATTGCATCCGCCTATGCGGACAGCCCGTTCATCCATCTGCTTCCGGACGGGCGGGCGCCGCGTACCGACGCGGTACGTGGCAGCAACAGCGTGCATCTTCAGGTCTGGCCA
>RFIY01000171.1 GCA_003695505.1 Candidatus Dadabacteria bacterium
CAGGGCAACTGCTGCGTTCATGATCATCCTCCGTCGGGTCGTTCACTGACGAAGGATAAGCAGGATGCGTGCCAATTCGGATGACTCAGAACGGGACAGGTTGAAGCGCCTGGTGCTGCGCGTCGATCAGACCGCACCCCGTTGTTGGCGCTCTTCGCGCCATTGAATAATCATTGCCAGATTCTTGCGGCTGCGCTCGGTCAGCTCGAGGAACTTCACGCCGCAGCCGGGCTTTTCGCCGTTCGCGCCGTCGCGGATGAAGACGATGCGTGCAGTGCCCGCGAGGATTTCCTTGCGTCCATCCAGCGTGAACCGCAGTTGCAACTCTCCGCCGACCTGGAAGCGGTCGCTGACGCGCATCGGGATGAACATCCCTTTTTCGGTCACGGACAAACCAAGATCATCGATGAACGCCTCACTCGTTGGGAAATCCCGGGCGAGCAGCGGGCGCAGATCGACCTTGTTCAATTCAGCTTCCGGGTTGCGGCGGCGTTCTTCCATAGCTCGGCAGGCGGTCGTATCGGTGAAAGGGGACTCAGGCAATATGCTACCAAATGCCGCCGCGGAAGGTAGCGGCCGATGGATATGCAAAACAATGGGGGCGGCCCGACCAGGCCGCCCCCTGCGCGTGGCGTTTCAGCCGCTCGTTGTCGGCGACTTCGTTACAGCTTTCGCGGCGTGGCTGGACGCGTGCTGTAGTCGTAAAAACCCAGTCCGCTCTTACGCCCAAGCTGTTCCGCAATGACAAGCGTGCGCAGCAGCGGCGGCGGTGCCAGGCGTGGTTCCTTGAAGGTTTCGTACAGATTCGTTGCCATATGGTAGACGATGTCGAGGCCGATATAGTCAGCCAGTTCCAGCGGACCCATCGGGTGGTTGCAGCCGAGCTTCATCGCGGTGTCGATTGCAGCAGCGTCCGCGAGGCCGCGCTCGTAGGCGCGAATCGCGTCCACCATATACGGCGTAAGCAGGCGATTGACGATGAACCCGGTCTCATCCTTGACAACCACCGGCGTCTTGCCGATCGCCTCGACCCACTTGTGGAGTCGCTCGACCGTGTCGTTCGGCGTGTGGAGGGTGGGGATGATCTCGACCAGCTTCATAACGGTCGCCGGATTGAAAAAGTGCAGGCCGACGAGTCGCTCGCGGTGTTGTACGGCCGAGGCCAGCTCGGTGATGCCGAGGGTTGACGTGTTGGATGCGAGCAGGCAGGTTTCTGACGTGATCTGTTCGAGTTCGTGAAACAGTTGCTGCTTACGATCCATTTCCTCGACGATTGATTCGATGACCAGATCGCAATCACGCAGCTCGTGAAGATCTGTCGTGATCGTCAGTGCCTCGAGAATGTGTTCTTTCTGTTCGGCGGTAAGTTTTTCGCGGTCAACGAGCTTTTGCAGGCTCTTGTCTACGGTGGCGTACTTTCCGGACACATCGCCACCGGTCATCTTGATGGCAACCGTGCGGATTCCCTGCTGGGCAAGCAGTTGCGCGATGCCCAGTCCCATCTGCCCTGTGCCGACGATACCTACAGTTTCGATACCCATCGTAACGATGCTCCTTTTTCTCGATGCTGTCAAGGATATGAATGTGAATGACGGTTCACTCATTCTACTGGTGCCGGGGCTTCGCCGCAAAAGGCGGCCGGTGGCGAAGGTCGTCTTCGGTGCGATTTTCGACGGTCTTCCAGGGGCGGTGGGTTGGCGCCCCACCGTTCCCCACGGTTATGAACTGCGGCTCAGGTCACTGTAGATCAATATGTAGTACCTAAATAAATTTATAACACTATATATAGTCAATACTGAGTCAGTGTTCGGTCAAAGGGGGCGGATTTGCCCAATTCAGGTGGCGTTCGGTTGCTGTGTTGTGGTGTTTTAGGTATGTTAGTGGCATAAGGTGGGGAGAAGTAGGGAATGGTGATCTGGCAGGAACATGCATTTTTCGGGCTCACATCCATATACGATCGATGCCAAGGGGCGTATTGCCATTCCGGCGCGCTTCCGCGAGCAGATGTCGGTCGAGGATCAGTCTGAACTTCGCCTGGCCCGAAGCGTGCGCGGTGAAGACCCGCATCTGAAGCTGTATCCAAAACGATCCTGGAGCGCGTTGCAGGCGCGCATCGATGCGGTAGCCAATCCCGTGCAACGGCGCGCTGCGCGACGTGTGATCGTGGGCGGGGCGCATCTGGTGACGTTGGATAGTCAGGGGCGTGTGCTGGTGCCGGCGACGTTGCGGGAGTTCGCTTCTCTCGGGACGGAGGCCGTGATTGTCGGAGATGGTGATCATATTCAGATCTGGTCGCCGACAGCCTGGGACAGTGCGTTTGCCGAGGCTGTCTCGGAGCTGGCCGATGCCGAGTCGCTTCTCGCAGACCTGGGGTTCTGAGGTGGACGTGGTTTTTGAGGCGAGCTGGACGAGTCAGGTTTTTGCCGACGCCCTTGCGCGTCTGCGGCTGGAAGTGCAGCAGTGCGCGGGCGCAGAGACGGTGCGGTTGTCGTGGCAGGGTGCGCGACCATCGCCGTGGCAGCTCGCGTGGATCGCCGAGTGTGTGCGTATGTTACATCAGGCAGGAGTTTGTTGGCGCTGGAAGGGCTCGGGGGAGTCCGGTGCGCCGGCATGGTTAATGGCAGGAGGGTTTGCCAATGACGGGGGATTCCCCGCGACAGGCTGAATACGACCATCAGCCCGTGATGGTACCCGAGGTGCTGGACGCGCTTGCGCCAGCAGCCGGCGAGGTCTGTCTCGATGTGACCGTCGGCCTCGGTGGCCATGCGGCCGCATTGATGCCTCTGATGCCGGGTGGTGTGTACGTCGGCCTGGATCGCGACCGTGAGGCGCTTGCGCAGGCACGCACACGATTGACGGAGTTGACGTCGGAATGTCGCCTGGAGCTGGTCAATGCTCCATTCGCCGATGCGCGTATTGCGCTGCGCTCCCTGCGTGTCGGGCAGGCGAATATGGTGCTCGGAGATTTCGGCGTCAGTTCGATGCAACTTGATCACGGCGACCGCGGATTTTCGTGGCGCAAGGATGCGCCCCTCGATCTGCGTATGGACACTGCACGCGGAGAGCCTGCCTGGAAAGTGCTGGCGCACGCCGACGTCGATGAGCTCGCGGAGGTACTGCGGCGCTTTGGCGAGGTGCGCAATGCCCGGCGGATCGCGCGGGCCATACTGGAGCATCCGCCGCGGACGACACGGGAACTTGCGGAAATCGCTGGCCACTTCGCGCCGCCAGCCGCACGAAACCGCCATCTGGCGCGCATTTTTCAGGCGCTCCGCATCTGGGTGAATGATGAGCTGGCGCAGATCGAGCGGTTACTCGGAGACGTGCCGGCGATCGTGGCGCCGGGTGCAAGAGTCGCGTTCCTCAGCTATCACAGTCTCGAGGATCGGCTCGTCAAGCGGGCGATGCAGTCCTGGGAGGGGCGCTGTACATGTCCACCCGAGCAGCCCGTCTGTCGCTGTGGCGCGGCTCCACTGGGGACGCGACTGAACCGGCGGCCATTGCGGCCATCAGATGGAGAGGTTTCGGTCAATCCCCGCGCGCGTAGCGCAAAGTTGCGCGCATTTCGTTTTCTGGAGGCCGCGTAGTGCGTATCGGTGCCGCGATTTCTGGTCTCGTCGCGCTTGGGCTGGCCGTGTTCCTGATGGCGAATGTCCGTAATCAGGTTACCGCCGAACGTTATGCCATCGGCGAGGCCATGCGCCATCTTGAACAGTTGCAGCGGGATCGGCAAGTATTGCAGGAACGGTGGGAGCGTGCCGTGACCCCGGATCGACTGGAGCGCCTCGGGCGCATGCGGCTCGGTATGATTCGCTCGCGGCCTGAGCAGGTGCTGCGATGATGTCGATGGAGCAGCGATATCAGGTGCTGGGCGGGGTGCTCGCGGCGGGGCTGCTGGCAATCGCCGGTCGGTTGGTTCACATTCAGGTGGTCAAGCACGAAGTGCTGAGTGCGCTGGCCGAGCGCCGCCAGACGACGGAGCACCGTCTCGAACCCCTGCGTGGAGATATCGTCGACCGCAACGGCGAAACGCTTGCGATTTCGGTGCCCGCCTGGTCGCTCTACGCACATCCTCGTCGGATGAGCGACGAGCAGAAGAATGCGCTTTGCGCGATTCTGGCCACATATGATCTGCAGGACCGCTGCGCACGCCTCGATCGGGATCGTCCGTTCGTGTGGCTCGGGCGCAATCTGCCGGCCGATCTTCTGGAGGGGCTTCCGGAGGCACTGCGCCCGCTCGCCGAAGTTGCCGGACTGCGACCGGGGTATCTGCGCCGCTA
>RFIY01000172.1 GCA_003695505.1 Candidatus Dadabacteria bacterium
CATGGTGCTGGATCGGGAACCGCCGGTATTCGTCGAACTCAAGTCAGGTCGAACGGTTCCGCGGGACGCTTTCGACAATCTGTTGTACCTGCAACAACAGGCACGCCTGCCCCAGGCGCGTCTTGTTCTCGCCTACGGCGGAAATGACCGACAACACCGGACGAACGCCGACGTGATTCCGTGGTGGGACCTGCCCCGAACCCTGCTGAAGCGCACCTCCGGCAATTGACGACAATCGGCGTCCCGAAGCCTGCGCCGCGCGGCGTCGCGAATGGTAACGTCCCCACCAACAGCACAGTTACCACAGCCGCGTCGCGAGCTGATCGACAACCTTTTCCAGCTCGCGCAGGTTCGAGACAACGGCCGCCTCGCGAAAATGGCGCAGGTAGTCGTGCATCACGGAATCGCCCAGTCCCCACGAATTGCGCGGTTCCGGGTTCATCCACAACGTATGCTTCGCACGGCGCGCGATCTGCCGCATCAGCTCCGGCTCATGGTTCTGGTAGTTGCTGCGCCCGTCACCTAGGACGATCAGAATCGTCTGCGGCCGCACCGCATCGGGATATTTCGTCCAGAACTGCCGTAGCGCCTCACCATAGTCGCTGTGGCGATAGACATTGATCACGTCGGCGGCCATCACGCGGCGGAGCGCTTCGTCGAAGTCATTGAACCGAAACAGGTCGGTCAGCTCGACCGTGTCGGCGACGAATCCGAAGCTGCGCACTTTCTGGAACAGATCCTGCAGCGCGTAGACGAACATCAGCGTAAACTCGCTGACCGCGCGTACCGACTCGCTCAGATCGAACCAGACGACCAGCTCGGGGCGGTTCTTCTTTTTGCGGCGATAGCGCAGGCGAAATGGCACCAGGCTCGTCTGCAGATTGGCGCGGACGGTCTCTTGCAGATGCAACTGGCCGCTGCGCGCACGGCGGCGGCGTAGCGACACACGCGTCCGCAGACGCCGCGCCATGCGTTCGACTTCGCGCCGCATCAGGTAGAGCTCTTCCTGAGACGCCTTGCGAAACGACGTGCGCCGCAGCGACTCACGTCGGAAGCGTTGGACCGCAAACAGATCCTGCTGACGCAACTGCCGTCGCACGAACTGCCGCACCTGTTGCTCGAACGCCTGCAATCGCTGCTGCAACACCTCGGCGGCGTCACGCTCGGCCGCGCCGCCGTTCCATTCCAGCTCCTGGATCAGCTCGCGCACCTCATCACGCGCGCCCTCCTGGTCGAGGATTTCGAGCAGTCGGTAGGTAAAGAAGCCCTCCTGCCAGAAGTGGCGCAGTTGTTCGACCGGAATATCGCGCGCCGCGGCGCGAATCGCCATTTCGACCGCCGCCTGGTCGCCCATCGCGATACGTCCCGCGAGTCCCCCCATATTGCCAGCCAATTGCTGGAGATCGACCTGCGGCTGATCCCCCGGCCGCGGCGCGGCCGCCTCTTCGGCGAGATCATCCTCGTCCTGGTCAATCAGCTCATCGGCCTGATAGTTGAAATAGAGGCGAAACAGATGATCGACGGCGGCCCGATCCTCGGGCGTTTTCGCCAGCGTCGCTGCAAGCGCGGCGCGCACGCGCTCGGGCTGCTCGAATCCGACCATCGAGACCGCGCGCAGCGCATCCTGCGTTTCGCTGATCGATACGGCGACGCCGTTCAGGCGCACGACGTCGATGAAGTCGTAGATGACGCCCGCCGCGTCTCCGGGCGGCGAACCGGTCATTGCGGCGCGAGTCCCGGCAATTCGTCGAGGCGCTCGCTGACCAGATCGCGGTCTTCTTCGTATTTGAGCAGCGCGCCGAGCGTCTCCTGGACGAGCCGCGGGTCGAGTCGTTCCGCACCGAGCACGAGCAACGCCCGCGCCCAGTCGATCGACTCGCTGATCGACGGCAGCTTGCGCAGATCGAGCTCACGCACGCCCTGTACAAACGCAACCAGGGCGGCGTTGAGCTGGTCCGGCAGCTCCGGCAGATGTGTCGCAACGATCTCGCGTTCACGCGCCTGATCCGGAAAGTCGATGTACAGATGCAGACAACGGCGTTTCAGCGCTTCGCTCAGTTCACGCGCCCGGTTCGACGTCAGGACGACCCACGGCCGCACCTCGGCGTGGAAGGTTCCCAGTTCGGGGATCGTCACCTGAAAATCGGACAGCAGTTCGAGCAGGAACGCTTCGAATTCGGCATCGGCCTTGTCGATCTCATCGATCAGCAGGATCGCACCATGTGGCTCGCGGATTGCCTGAAGCAACGGTCGCGGCAGCAGAAAACGCTCATGGAAAAAGGCCGACTCATCGGCGGCGATGATTTCCATCGCCTCCTCGATCGATGTCGCATCGGCCAGTCGCGCCGAGACCTGGTCACGGACGAGCTGCGTATAGAGCAACTGCTTCGCGTATTCCCATTCGTACAGCGCTTTGGCTTCGTCGAGGCCTTCGTAGCATTGCAAACGGATCAGCGGCCGACCACTGACCCGCGCCAGCGCCGCGGCGATCGAGGTCTTGCCGACGCCGGCCGGCCCCTCGACCAGCAGCGGCCGTTCGAGCTGAGTTGCCAGCCAGGTGACGGTGGCAATTTCGGGCGACGGCACATAGCCAGCCGCCGCAAGGCGCTGCGCCGCATCATCGACGCTCGCACCCAGGGCTTCGTGTGTCGTTGTCGTGGTGTCCATCAGAATATTGTAACGGAGGCTCGCGCCCTGCGGCGTCACGGAGATGCCGGCCCCTGCTGCACATAGCCGGCAGTGCCGCAGGCAGGGGAAATCTCAGAATACAGGATCGCTTTCAGCCACCTTTGAACCCCCTTCCCAATCCGTCATGCCGAACCTGATCCGGCATCCAGACCGCGCAGCGAGTGGGCCCCGGATATCCGTCTACGACGGATTCCGGGGCGACGGGGGTGAGCGGTGGCGGCGGATTCTGGGGCGAAGAAACCCCACCGTCATCATCCCGGCCTTGAGCCGGGATCCATCTGCTGCAGCGCGGGCCGCCACCGGAGTGGGCCCCGGATATCCGCCTGCGGCGGATTCCGGGGCGACGGGTGAGAGGGGGCTGCGGATTCCGGAGTGACTGGAGTGAGAGCAGCGGCAGACGCCGGTTAGGTGCCGGCGTCAGGCGACCTGCCCCGCGCCCAGCCATTCGCCTCATCCAAACGCCCGGCAGGCGGCGGGCCAGGTTACGTATCGTCGATCAGTACCCGCAGTTTTGCGGTCACCTCGTTCGTGACGCTGGCGGGCGCCTCGCAGATCCGTTTCGCCTGCCGAATGCGCCAGTCCAGATTCTTGATCTGGTCAGACAGTACCGCGCCCCGCACCTCCAGTCCATCTGGAAGTACGACTTCAAACGGGTAGCCCTTGATTTTGGACGTGATCGGGCACATCAACGCAAGACCCGTCTTCTGGTTATAGGATTTCGGGGATACGACGAGTGCTGGTCGGTGACTGGCCTGCTCATGACCGGCCTGGGGATTGAACTGCAACCAGACAATATCGCCTCGATCCGGGACGAACGGCCGTCGCGCCATTACCAGAGTTCATTTCCAACGGGTTCGCCCGTGTCGACTTCGCCGTGCAGATTGGATGGCCTGATTTCAGACACAAGATCCTCCAACCTGTATCGTGGCGCGACAACCGGCTTGAGCACCAGCTTGCCATCGGAGACGGCAATATCGATTTCTGCCCCCTCCACGACATTGATCTGTTCGGCGAACGACTTTGGGATACGCACGCCCAGGCTGTTCCCCCACTTCCGAACCCTCGTTTTCATAATGGACCCCCGGCAAGCCAATCCACAATGTATATACAAAGAGTATACTGCTGATTCCTCCCGATTACAACCTCCTGCATCGGATCACAAAGCAGCGACTGCAACATATGACCTCGTCAGCAGCCATCGTAGCAGTCCAACCGGTGAAATTGAAATGCGCCCTTGACAACCGATTGCGGCGTGCTTATGCTTGTCCGGCTCTTCAACTCGGTGGCAAAGGAGTCACGCAATGCGAACCAGAACCACATCGCACAATCTGCTGGTCGGCTGGGGTCATTTGGGCAAGTCCTATCGTTTGTTCGGCACACATATTGGGCACGTACGCTGGCGGGTTCCCAGGGAAAACATCACCAACGGCCTCTACGCCCTTTCCTGCCTGCAAGACTGTTACGTTGACGCGAGCGGGCTCCTTGTATTTCATACACTTGAAATCTCCTCATGGGGCGAGGAACATTCCTACGGTGCCATACGCGAAGCGAATCCGCACACCTTTCGCGGCGTCGGGTGCAACTGCGCAGACAGAGCTCGACTGGAAGAGAAACTGCGTGAGCTCTGGTATGGGGAGCCGTACAGCCCTTTTGAACCAGAGCGACGAGATATCCACGCTCCCCAGGAACAGGCGCTGGACATGGCGCGCCAGGTGTTGACCGCGCTCCATGAACTGGAGATCTGCCCCGAAGCGCTCGACCGGCTGGCCCGCGTTGAAGCGGCACAACGGACCGACGAATAACGATCCCGCGTCCATGGCCGATGTTCCATTCGGCCGTGGATGCGGATAACATCGGTTACTGCCGCGATGACAGAGGGCCGTGCCGAATCAGAACGACTTACAGCGCGCTCGTGTCAAACGGCAGATGGTCGAGAATCCAGTCGATCCGTTCATTGAAGGCCGCAGGCAGGCGTTCGCTCCAGAACGCGCAGCGATCGGTC
>RFIY01000173.1 GCA_003695505.1 Candidatus Dadabacteria bacterium
ATGGGACGCGAGCTGCCAGGTCTGACGGTGGCCGTGATCAACCTCAGCCACTGGATGCAGGATAATTTGTGGACCGTGCTTGGTTCCATCGCAGCATTCGTTGTCTTTTTCAAGGTCATCACGACCTTCGAGAAGGTCAATTATGTGCTCGATTTCGTCAAGCTCAAGATCCCACTGATCGGAAACCTGATTCACAAGACGGCGCTGACGCGATTTAATCAGACACTGGGCACATTGTTGGCTTCTGGCGTTCCAATCGTCGATTCCCTGCAGATCTGCAAAGGCGTCGTCGGCAATCGCATCATTGCCCAGGACGTCGATCTGGCGATCGAAGGCATTCGCGAAGGAAAGACGTTCGTCGAGCCGTTGAGTGAGTCGAAATATTTTCCGCAGATGATGATCCAGATGGTTGAAGTTGGGGAGTCTACAGGCCGTCTGGATCAGATGCTCGAACGGGTTTCCGCGTTTTACGAGGAACAGGTCGAAGCCGCCGTCGAGGCGATTACGTCAGCGATTGAGCCGATCATGATGGTCTTTCTGGGGGGCATCGTTGGTACATTACTCGGTGCCATGTACATGCCCATCTTTACGATGGCGGGCGGCTAATCCCCTGGCGGATCTGGAATGCGCTGCTGCCGCGGCAGGGGGGACGGCGGTTTTCCTGCGAGCAGATCTCGTCGCTGCGGCTGAACGGGGCAGAACGCCGCCGCATGTGGGCGGCTTCCTTGCGAGATGACCTCAGCTTGGCGCGTCCCTTCTGAGTGTGACCGCAGGATCTTTTCGGATGAATAACCTCGCAGATCGCCTGCTGCTCTATCGCTTCCTGACGAGCACGGCACTGTTTGGCGGCGCGGTCGTTCTGCTGCTGGTCGCCAATGGTTGGCAGTTGTCGCTGCCTGTCATCGTTCTGGCGGCCGTACTGCTCGCCCAGATGCTCGTGTCTTCGGTCATGATGCTGATCGCGCTGCGGTGGGAGCATCTCCGTTACAGCAGAGCCTTTCTGGCCGTACAACTGATTACCGACGCGGTGCTGCTCGTGCCGGCTGTCAGTGTCTCAGGGGGGACCAGTTCTCCCTTTGCTGTCGTCTATATCCTGATTATTCTCGCGACGGCATTTGTTCACTCGACCAGGTTCGCGGTGACGATGTCACTGTTCTGTTCGTTTCTGATCGCAGCCGTCAGCTACCTCGAGGCTTCAGGATCGTTGCCTGGGTTGTCCGCGCCGACACGAGAGCAGATCTTGCGTGGAGTACTGTTGCGTGATCTGATCTACTTTGCGACGTTTTTCGTGTTTGGTGTCATGCCCGCGCGCCTGGCCGAGCGGTTGCGGATTGCGGATGCCCGCCTGGATGATTTGCAACGAGACTATCGGCTTGTTCAGCAGTTACAAAGGCTCGTGGTCGAGCACGTTCCTTCGGGAATCGCGATTGTGGACGAAAATGGGCATCTGCTACTGCTCAATCCGTCCGGGCGTCGAATTCTTGACCGGGTTTTCGGACTCGAGGAAGGACTTGCCTGGCTCCGGAAGGTGGCGGAGGACGCGCGCAGTGGGGCGACGGCATTGCTTGAAGAAACTCGCGAATACAACGGGCGTACGGTCGTTGTCGGGTATGCCGCCCATCCGATGGATAGCGATCTGTTACGGGGCGCCTGGCTGGTCGTGTTTCAGGATGTCACCGAACGTCGCGAACTGGCGCGTCAACTGGAGCGCCAGCGGCGTCTCGCCGCGATCGGCGAGTTGTCGGCGAATCTCGCGCACGAGGTGCGAAACCCGCTGGCGGCCATTTCCAACTCGCTCCAGGTACTGCAACAGAATCGAAATTCGGCAGTCCAGTCTGACCGGCTTTTCGAAATTCAGCAACGCGAGATCCAGCGACTCAATGACCTTGTGACCAACTTCCTGGAGTTCGCGCGGCCGGGCACGACCGAGCTGGTGACCGGTGACCCGTCGGGTACGATCGCCAGGGTCGTGGAAGTGCTGGAGCACGATCCCGAAATCGGGAAAGGGATCATCCAGACCCGATTTGATGTGGTGCCGGACATCACATATGACGACAGGCTGCTGGGGCAGGTGGCGGATAATCTGATCCGCAATGCGGTGCAGTGGCGGCGGGAGGGGACCACGGTTTCTGTTGTGCTTGAAACCGAGGACCAAGGCAAGGCTTGTTTGCGCGTGGTCAATCAGGGCCCCGAGATTCCGCAGGATGTCCGCGAGCGCCTGTTCGAACCGTTTGTCAGCAGCAGAGATGGCGGTACCGGGCTTGGGCTGTCGATTGCCTGGCGGGCTGCTGAAGCGATGAATGCCGAGCTGGATCTGGTACGCTCAGATGGAGAGGAAACGGAATTCGTCGTGCGCTTTTCGACGGTGAAGGATCAACAGGCAGGCAACGGATGAGCAGCGCACCTGGAATACTGATCGTCGATGACGAGCGCTCGATGCGTGAGACGCTGGAGATCGCGTTCTCGGACAAACCCTGGTCGATTGCGACCGCAGCGTCCGCTGAAGAGGCGCAGCGCATCGTCGACCGCGAATCCATCGACGTCGTACTGACCGATCTGCGATTGCCCGGGGTCAGTGGTATCGACCTGCTGCGGTTGCTCCGTCAGGCCGATCCCGATATCCAGGTCATTCTGATGACGGCTTTCGGTGAAGCGGATACCGCTGTGGAGGCGATGAAGCTGGGCGCCTATGATTACGTCCAGAAACCATTCAACATCGAAGAGGTTGTGGTACTGATCGAACGCGCGCTCGAGCGGCGCGTTCTGACGGCCGAGAATCAGCGTCTTCGCACCCAGTTGCGGCAGGCCACGGCTGCGCCCGGACTGATTGCAACCAGTGCTGCGATGAAAGAGGTTGAACGCCTGGTCGAACGCGTCGCGCCGACAGACGCGACGGTGCTGATTACCGGGGAATCCGGCAGTGGTAAAGAGGTGGTTGCTCGCTCGATCCACCGGAAAAGCAGCCGCGCAGACGGCCCGTTTGTCGCGGTCAACTGCGGCGCACTTCCTGAAAGTCTTGTCGAAGCAGAGTTGTTCGGTTATCAGAAGGGCGCCTTTACTGGTGCCGATCAGGAGCGGGCCGGCCTCGTTGAGCAGGCGGACGGCGGCACCCTGTTCCTGGATGAAATCGGCGAGTTGCCGCTCCAGGCGCAGGTCAAGCTGCTTCGTGTGCTACAGGAACAGCAGGTGCGACGACTCGGGGATTTGCGCGAGCGCAAGCTCGACGTTCGATTCATTGCCGCCACGAACCGCGAACTCGAAGCCGCTGTGGCGGACGGATCATTTCGCGAAGATCTGTTTTACCGACTCAATGTATTTCGGATCGAGCTGCCGCCGCTGCGTGAGCGAAAGGACGACCTTCCAGAGCTTGCAGCCGCGCTGCTCAAGCGCATTGCGCCGCGGCTGGGATATGAAGACGCCAGCGTATCTCCGGCGGCAATGGCATTGTTGCAGGCCTATGACTTTCCGGGCAACGTTCGCGAACTGGAAAATATTCTGGAGCGTGCGCTGATTCTGTCTCCAGAGGGGTGCATCGAACCCGCCGCGCTCCCGGCCGATCTTAGTCCGCGTTTGCCGGCAGATACGGTCGTTCCCGCAGAGATCCCCGCAGATTTTGATATCGAGGCCTTTCTCGAGAACATGGAGCGGCGCCTGTATCAGCAGGCGATTGCGCAGGCCGGCGGCGTCAGGACGCGGGCTGCAGAGTTGCTCGGACTCTCGTTCCGCCAGTTTCGTTACAAGGCGAAAAAACTGGGCGTCTGAGCCTGGTTCGACTGTTGAACAAGGGTTCAACGGCGCGTTGACGTTCGAAGGCATCAGGTCTATACTGTCGGCATTGGCGCACTGCGGCAACATCCGGATGGCCGGACGCAAGCGTTTCGCCTCGGGTCGCCACCCACTCAACCTGCTGTTCAGATCAATCGATCCGGAAGGAATCGCCAACGATGAGTCGCGCAGCTCAGTTCGTTCGCACGACCGTGGGCAAGAAACAGTTGATGGCCGTCAGCGGAATCGTACTCGTCGGTTTCGTGATCGCCCATATGCTGGGTCACCTGCAGGTCTTCATCGGGCGCGAGGCGTACAACGCCTATGCGGCCAAACTCAAATCGCTTGGCCCGCTTTTGTGGGTTGCCCGCCTGGTGCTTCTTGGGGCGGTGACCGTGCACATTGTTGCGGCGCTGCAAATTATTGCCCGTAACCGCGCGGCGCGGCCCGTTCCGTATCAGGTCAAGCAGACACTGGCCACGAACTACGCCGCGCGCACGATGCGCGTTGGTGGACCGTTGCTGCTGCTGTTCATTCTGTACCATCTGGCCCACTTTACCTTTCTGGTGACTGGGCCGGGGTACAGCCACACGGACGTCTACGGCAATATGGTCGCCGCGTTCCAGGTGCCCTGGATTGCGTTCATCTATATTGCGGCGATGGTACTGCTGGCGATGCACCTGTACCACGGCGTGTGGAGCATGCTGCAGACGCTGGGTGTGGATTATCCCGCGATCGGGGCATTGCGGGGCGTCCTTGCTCCGTTGGTGGCCGTGCTGATCGGCGGCGGCTACATTATCGTGCCGGTCGCGATCCTGCTCGGCCTGGTCAAGTAACCCGAATTCCGGTCGGAGAACGCAAATGATTCTGAATGGAAACGTACCCGAAGGGCCGATCGAAAACGCCTGGGACCAGCACCGTTTCAATATGAAACTGGTCAACCCAGCCAACAAGCGCAAGTACAAGGTCATCGTCGTCGGCACTGGACTCGCCGGTGGATCCGCTGCTGCGACGATGGGACAGCTTGGCTATCAGGTCGAGTGCTTTTCGTTTCACGGCACGCCACGCCGGGCGCACAGTATCGCGGCGCAGGGCGGCATCAATGCCGCGAAGAACTACCAGGGCGACGGCGACAGTATTTTCCGCCTCTTTTATGACACGATCAAGGGCGGAGACTACCGTTCGCGGGAATACAATGTGTACCGGCTTGCTCAGGTCAGCAACAACATCATCGACCAGTGCGTGGCGCTCGGTGTCCCGTTTGCCCGCGAATACAGTGGCTATCTGGCCAACCGGTCGTTCGGTGGCGCGCAGGTATCGCGAACCTTCTATGCGCGTGGGCAAACCGGTCAGCAGTTGCTGCTGGGGGCCTATTCGGCGCTGGAACGTCAGATCGCCCTCGGGCAGGTTCGTATGCATACCCAGACCGAACTGCTTGACGTGGTCGTCGTAGACAACCGCGCGCGCGGAATCATCACGCGTCACCTGATCACCGGGGAACTGTCCGTGCATACGGCAGACGCGGTTGTGCTGGCTACAGGCGGATATGGCAATGCCTATTTTCTGTCGACGAACGCCAAAAACAGCAATGTGACGGCAACGTGGAGAGCGCACAAACGCGGCGCGTACTTTGCGAACCCCTGCTATGTGCAGATTCACCCGACTTGCATTCCGCCGTCGGGCGACTATCAGTCCAAGCTGACACTGATGAGTGAGTCGCTCCGCAACGATGGGCGCGTCTGGGTGCCGAAAAAGAAGGGCGATACTCGTCCGCCGTCGGAGATTCCCGAGGACGAGCGTGACTACTACCTGGAGCGCCGTTATCCCAGCTTCGGGAACCTGGTCCCCCGTGACGTCGCGTCCCGGGCCGCAAAGCGGATGTGCGACGACGGTTACGGCGTCGGACCGAACGGTCTTGGCGTCTACCTGGATTTCGCTTCGGCGATCGAACGCGACGGCGTTGACGCGATCCGCGCACGCTACGGCAATCTGTTCGATATGTACGAGCGGATTACAGGTGACGACCCATATACGACGCCGATGAAGATCTATCCTGCCGTTCACTATACGATGGGCGGACTCTGGGTAGATTACAACCTGATGAGCAATGTCGACGGGCTCTTCGTACTCGGTGAAGCCAACTTCTCGGACCACGGCGCGAACCGCCTTGGAGCGAGCGCGCTGATGCAGGGGCTCGCCGACGGCTACTTCGTGATCCCGTATACGATCGGCAACTATCTGGCCGATGTGTCGCCCGCTGACCGACTGGCTGAGGACTCGGCTGAGATGCAGCAGGGACTCAAGGAGGTGCAGGACGGCATCGACAAGCTGCTGTCGATTGGCGGCAAGACGCCGGTAGATGTCATTCACCGGAAACTGGGCAAGATCCTGTGGGACAAGGTCGGTATGGCGCGCAATGCCGCCGGACTGAAGGAAGCGATCCAGGAGATTCGCGCGCTACGCGACGAGTTCTGGAAAGACGCCAAAGTGCCGGGTGCAAGCGGCAATATCAATCAGGAGCTCGAAAAAGCAGGCCGCGTTGCGGACTTTCTCGAATTTGCTGAGTTGCTTGCCACGGACGCGCTGCATCGTGAGGAGTCCTGTGGTGGACACTTCCGCGAAGAGTATCAGACCGAAGATGGCGAGGCCAAGCGCAATGACGAGGAGTTCGCCTATGTTGCGGCCTGGGAGTTCAAAGGCGTCGGCGAGCCCGAAGAACTACACAAGGAACCGCTTGAATTCAAGTACGTCGAGCTGAAGCAACGGAGTTACAAATGAAACTCACGCTCAAGATCTGGCGGCAGGCTGGCCCAGACCAGCCGGGACAACTGGTCACGTACGACATGGACGATGTGAATCCCGACATGTCGTTTCTGGAGATGCTCGACGTGCTCAATCTGAAGCTGATCGAGCAGGGGGAGGACCCGGTCGTATTTGAACACGATTGCCGCGAAGGCATTTGTGGTTGCTGCGGCTTCGTGATCAATGGCTATGCGCATGGGCCGCAGAAGGCAACGACCGTCTGCCAGTTGCACATGCGTCATTTCCGTGATGGCGAGACGCTGGTGATCGAACCATTCCGGGTAGCAGCCTTCCCGATTCTCAAGGATCTGATGGTCGATCGCACGGCGCTGGACGATATCGTGCAGGCCGGCGGTTTCATTTCGGCGCGCACCGGCAGTGCGCCGGATGCCCACACGGTACTGGTGCCAAAAGAGAATGCCGATCGCGCGTTCGACGCTGCCGCGTGCATTGGCTGCGGTGCCTGTGTCGCGGCATGCCCGAACGGCTCGGCGATGCTGTTCACCTCGGCCAAGGTGTCGCACCTGGCAGAGCTGCCGCAGGGGGCACCGGAGCGCACCCAGCGCGCCTTGCGGATGGTCGCCGCACACGACGAACAGGGCTTTGGCGCCTGCAGCAATCACGGCGAATGCGAAGCGGCCTGCCCAAAAGAAATCTCGATTGATTTCATTTCGCAACTGAATCGCGAATTTCTGCGTGCATCCGTAAAGGAAGAGCGCAAGCCG
>RFIY01000174.1 GCA_003695505.1 Candidatus Dadabacteria bacterium
ATCCACGGTCGGTCAGGCCTGCCGTTCCTCCAGGCGACGTCGGAGCGTCGCCGTATCCATCGTGCGCCCTGTTTCCGCATCGGCGAGCCCCGCGGAAACTGTCTGGACAAACATCGCGCACTCCCGCAGTCGATCATACTCGACCGGTGACAACATGACAGCTGCAGGCTTGCCGTGCTGCGTAACGATGAGCGGATGCCCGGTCGTGCGCAAGCGATCAAGCAGACGTGCGGCCTGCGCCTTGAATTCGCCGATGGGAACAATGTCCTCCGCAACGCTGATCGGCCTGACCATAAATAACCCCGTTTACAGCCTGTATTCGATACTGTATATCGTATCGAAGCCATACCTGCGGCGTCAATGCGCAATGGGTTCTGACCATCCAATGGCTCCTGATCGCGAGACATCACGAGACTTCGCCACGATCCGAGGTGCCACATCGATCCGGTTGCGCGATCCGTCGCGCAGGATCGCCGCTACTTCATCCGTTCCGCAAACAGGTTGCCGCGCCGTGCGACGAGGTTCCGCGGTACGACCTGGCTCAGGACACTGTAGGCCTTCATCACCGCACCATGGATGCTCATCGGCTCGCCTTTTGCGGCCGCCTTCAGGGCGTCTCTGACCACGTCCTCCGGCTGCGCCATGAACCGGCTTTTTGCAGCGGCTCCGGTCAATCCGGCGACTTCCTGAAACTCCGTCGCGACCGGTCCGGGGCAAACCGCCGTAACGCTGATCCCGTCATTCTTGAGTTCAGCGGCAAGCGCCTGACTGAACGCATTGACATAGGCCTTGGTTGCGGCGTACACCGCGAAACCGGGCATCGCCATGAACCCGGCGGCCGAACCGACGTTGACAATGTGGCTACCCTGTTTCAGGTACCGCAGGGCGATACCGGTCAATGCCGTCAGCGCGCGGCAATTCAGATCGATCATGTTGAGCTGGCGATCGAGATCAGCCTTGCGGAACTTTCCGGCCAGACCGTAACCGGCGTTGTTGACGAGCCAGACAATATCGACGGAGCCGGCCTTTTCGAGCCGCGATGACAGCTTTTTGTGCGCGCCTGCCACCGAAAGATCAAGGGCGACGATCACACCTTCCGCGTGTTTCAACTGCGCGGCCGTCTGTTCGAGGCGCTCCTTCCGCCGCGCGACCAGCCAGACCTGATCGACTTCACGACGAGCGTCGATCTGGCGGGCGAATTCGACACCAAGGCCGGCGGATGCTCCGGTCACGATAGCAATTCTGGTCATCTGGACAGACTCCGATCAAGTGGCAACTGGCGGGATATGCATTCTGGAATTATTATATACGCCGTTCATTAAAACGACGTCCGGGAGATCCCATGGGGTATCGCGATCAGGTCAATCGCTTCGCATCGACGCGCCTGGGCAGCTGGATCGGAAGTACACTTGCCGCGCGGCTCGATCCCTGGCTGTACCGGATCAGCGGCGGCCGCCTGACAACAACGCTCGTGCCGACATTGCCGATGCTGCTGCTGACGACGACCGGTCGCAAGAGTGGCAAACCGCGCACGGTCCAGATCGCGTACACGGAAGATGACGGCACCTGGCTGGTCGTTGCCAGCAACTGGGGCAAGGAACACCATCCGGCCTGGTCGCTGAATCTGGAAGCCAACCCGCAGGCCAATGTTCAGATTGGCAGCGAACAGATCCCGGTCATCGCGCATCGCCTCTCCGACGACGAAAAGGCCGCCGTCTGGGATCGACTCGTGGCCAACGTCCCCAATTATGGCAGTTATGTCGAACGAACCGACCGAAACATTCGCGTTTACAGGCTGATTCCCAATGACTGACCCGACCGTCGAAACGACCTCCGGCCGCGTGCGCGGCCAGACCCGCCACGGCGTGTATTCCTTCAAAGGCATCCCCTTTGCCGCGCCACCGACCGGACGACGGCGCTGGACGGCGCCACAGCCGGTCGAACCCTGGTCCGGCACCCGCGATGCCCTCGAATTCGGCCCCGCCGCGCCGCAGGACACCACACCACTGATGAATGTCGGCCCCACCGACGAAGACTGCCTGAGTCTGAACGTCTGGACGACCGATCCGTCGGGCCGCAAGCCGGTCATGGTCTGGATTCACGGCGGCGGTTTTCTGATCGGGGCGTCGCGACAACGCGAGTATTCCGGTGCACGACTGGCCGTCAACGGCGACGTGGTCGTCGTCAGCATCAACTACCGCCTCGGTGCGATTGGTTTCGCGGACCTGCCCTGGCTACGCGACCGTGACGACTATGCGGCCAATCGGGGCCTGCTCGACCAGTTGTTCGCGCTCGAATGGGTACAGGAGAATATCGAACGGTTCGGCGGCGATCCGCAGAACGTCACGATCTTCGGGGAATCGGCCGGCGGCATGAGCGTCGCGACGTTGCTGGCCACCGATGCGGCCGGCCGTCTCTTTCACGCTGCGATTCCGCAGAGCGGCGCTACGTTTCATACGATCCGCCGCGATCAGGCCGACCTCGTCGCGGCACGCTTTGCGGACAAACTCGCCAACGGCGCCGCGATCACGCCGGATCTGTTTGACAACGCTCCGGTCGAGCAGATCCTCGCGGCCCAGCGGCGCTGCGCAACCGTCGCCGTCAGCACCGGCCCCTGGAACCTGCCGATGCGCGGCATGAATTTCCTGCCAGTACACGGTGACGACCTGCTGCCAGACGATCCACAGCGCCGCATCGAGGCGGGCGCCGCGGCGCCAGTGCCGCTGCTGACCGGTACGACACGCGACGAATGGGCTTTGTTTTCAGTCGCGGCAAAGATGGCGCCCCCCGAGCAACGCGGCACTGCGATGGTTCCCGGGCTGCTCGACGACGCGCAGCTTGCCGATTATTTCGAAGCGAACGTACCTGGCCACGGCGCAGCGCTGCTGGCCGGATACCGTACGCTCTATCCGGACGCCGGCGCCGACGAGCTCGGCGTAATGCTCGAAACGGACCGCCTGTTCTTTGTACCCGCGACGCGAATGGCGACCGCCTGTGCTTCACAGGGACGCGACGTTCAGGTGTATCGCTTCGACTGGCGCTCCCCGATCTTCGGCGGTGCGGCGCACGCGATCGACGTGCCGTTTGTATTCGGCGGCGTCGACGAGCCCTTTGGCAAGATGTTCACGGGCGGCGGAACGGATGCCGCTGCCCTCAGTGCGATCGTCCAGCAGGCCTGGACGCGGTTCGCCTACGACAGCCACGCCGCAGCAGAGGGGCTGCCGGACTGGCTGGCCTACGACGCGGCAACCCGGTCGACGATGATCTTCGACCGCGAGCCCCGACTCGAAACACAGCCATGGCAGGAACGTCTCGCGCTCTGGGAAGAGGTGCGCTGACGTCCCACCACACAAACACGGTTACGTCACAAAGCAGTTGACGAGCCTGCCAGACGCCCGCCATCCGATCAAGTGCGCCTCTGGCTCGCCAGGCGATCCCGTCACCGCGCCCACGGCGGCGGATCCTCGGCCCAGATTTCGCGGAAGCCCTGCTCGAACGGTCGATTGGAAAAGCCAAGGTCGCGCTCGGCGGCGGAATTGTCGCAGTAGAAGCCGACATACGTCGGCAGCGGCACCATCAGCGGACCGCGACCCGCCGCGCGTTTCGCTGCGCGCATGAACCCGTACAAGGTCGTATCGGGTCCGCCGGTCACATAGGCCTTGCCCGACGACGCATCATTTTCGAGCGCGCCGGCGATCGCAATCGCAACGTCGGCAGCGTGAACCATCGGTGCAATGATCGTTGGCACCGGCAGCAACCCGGGAAACCGCAGCGCACGATGCACCATTGGCATCGCATTCGCATCGCGGGCGCCATACACGCCCGACGGGCGCACCACGGTCAGCCCGATACCGCCTTCGTCACTCAGCGTCCAGGCGAGCTTTTCGCTGACCTGTTTCGTTGCCCGATACGGGCCGCCCTGACGGCGTTCACCATCGATCTGGGGAGAATCCGGTCGCATACGCCGCCACGGTATGAAACGGTATACCCCACAGGTACTGACCTGAACCGCACGGGTGACACCGGCGGCGCGCATCGCTTCATAGACGTTGCGCGTGCCTTCGACATTGGCCTGCATGTGCGCATCCCAGTCGGCCATCGCTCTGGTCATGATGAACATCGCGGCATTGGACACGACGGCATCGCAGCCATCGAATCCACGCGTCAGCGCATCGCGGTCGGCCAGGTCGGCCCGGCGAAAGGTCACGCCCTCACCAGCCAGAAACGCCGCCTTGTCCGGATTGCGCACGACGCCGATGACCCGCGCACCGCGCCTGAGCAGCTCTCGGCAGATATAGACACCGATCATGCCGGAGGCCCCGGTGACCGCGATTGTCTTGTCCTTCAGGTCCATGCGACGCAACCTTTCCGTTGTCCGGTCGATAACCTCAACAGGATAGCAGCCCCCCGACGCATGCCGACAAAATCCGCGCATTGCGTCATTTGACCATCTGTTACACTTTGATTATGAAACCCCTGAATCCAATGCTGATCATTGCATTACTCGCGCTGCCCGCGGCACAGGGGTGTACCTTCACGGGGAACGCAAAGCGGTTTGCAGAGCCGCGACCGATCCCGATCCGCTACGGCTACCGCACCACACCGAAACTGATTGGCGAGCCCCGCCCGACACGGGCCCTGCTGCCTGACCGTGTCGCCCATCATCCGTGGCTGAGCGACAGCGCCGGATCGAACATGCACGTTGACGGGCGGGCGACCGACCGGACACCACTGGCCGGGCCGGTCGGCATCGAGCCAGAAGTGGCCAGCCGCGCGCTCGGTGTACTGGGCGGCCAGTGCGCGTCGGCCAATTTCGACCGCCACGGACATATCCTGGCGGTCTGCGTCAACTTTACCCGGCCACGTCTGCTGATGATCGACCCGGAGTCTCTGGCCGTGCTGGCTCGGCTGGATTTGCCGAAGCGCATCGCGCGCAGCCCGTTCAGCATCCGCAAGATCGTCTCGGATACATCCGGGGGCGCGTACTTTGTCATCGACCGTGAAGACCGCGTCGTGCTGGCGACATCCGAGAACGACATCTTGCGGATCACGCACGAGGATGTAGACGGCCGTCCCGTGTTTCGGATCGTCGACCGCTTCGACGCGCGCGCAGCCGTGGCCGCGGCCTCGGTGGATGCCGACGACCGGATCACCGCCGTGATTCCAGACTGGGATGGCCGACTCTGGTTCGTGACCCGCCACGGTGTCATCGGCACTGTCACACCCGAGACCGGCCAGATTCGTACCATTTCACTTGGTCACGAAGAGATCCAGAACTCGTTTGCGGTTGCCCGCGACGGCGTCTATGTCGTCTCCGATCACGCGCTCTACAGGTTGATGGCGGATCACGACGGGCGACCTGACGTTCTCTGGCGTACGCGCTACGACCGCGGCGTCCGCCACAAACCGGGGATGATCGGCCAGGGCAGTGGCACGACACCTACGCTGGTTGGTGACCACTACGTCGCGATCGCCGACAACGCCGATCCACGAATGAACGTGCTGGTCTATGATCGGACCGCCCCCGGTTCGCGCCTGATCTGCAAGGTGCCGGTGTTCGAACCGGGGCGCAGCGCGACCGAGAACTCGCTCGTCAGCTACGGCAACTCGCTGATCGTCGAAAACAATTACGGCTACCGCACCTTCATGACGATGACGCGAGGCAAGAGCAGCGAACCCGGCATCTGGCGGGTCGACTTCGATCCCGAAACCGAACAATGCACGGTCGTCTGGAAGAGCCAGGAAACCTCGCCGACAACGGTCCCCAAGCTCTCGGAAGCCAATGGTCTGCTCTATGTCTATACCAAGAACCCGGACCACTGGCGTCTGATCGATGCGTTCTATCTGACGGCGATCGACTTCCACACCGGCGAAACGGTCTTCAAGGTATTGACCGGCACCGGGATGAAGTTCGACAACAACTGGGCGGCGATCTCGATCGGCCCTGACGGCAGCGCCTGGATCGGCACGCTCAATGGTCTGGTCCGCGTCCGCGATCGCATCACGCCGGTGCGCGTCGCCAACGAGCGGCGAGAACGACGCCATCAGCGCCGCCTCGACCGCGGCGGAGACCGCACGCCGGGGTAAACACCGAATTCTGTTCAGGATCTCGCCCGCGGCCCCTGCTCCAGGGGCGAACTCGAACGGTCGCGCCGGCCGACAATGCCACCAATCAATCCGGCGAGCAGCAATCCGGCTCCGAACGCGGCCAACACCGATGAGCGAAGCAGACGAAACCAGGCTTGATCACGCACCTGCGGCCAGTGGTTGATTCGCGCGGTCACGTCATCGGCATCCACCACCTGAAACGTCTCATCCGACACCTTCAGGAACAGATCGCCCGCGCCGAGCCTGCGCACGAGCTCCTTCCCATCTATGAAAACGCGACACTGATCACCTGCCTGCCCAAGCGGCTCTGCCGCATCGACGCCGGTCCACCAGATGTCGTCTGGGCCGGACAGCGTCCGCCAGTCCCGCACAACCCCGCCAAGCTGGACGCCCAGGAGGATCGCACCCAGGATCATGAGAGTCTTCCAGATTGGCAATGTCTGATCTGTCTTCACGATCCTTACTATAGTATTGACATCACCGGGATCACAAGGGTCACGGCCGTACGCGGCAAACCAGCCACCACAATCCCGAACCGGCTGAACATCCGCCTGCTGTATCCTGAACAGCAGAAACCTGAACGACCGGATGAACGCGTGTCTCCGACAATTGCATTGATCCTGATCGCCCTGATTGTAGCTGCGGCCGTCTGGCAGCTCTGGCGGAGTACCGCCGCGCAGCAACCAGAGCCGGATGCCTCCGAATTGCAGGCGGGGTTCGAGATCTTGCACCAGAGCCTGCACGGTCTCAGCCAGCTCAACAAGTTGCTGCTGCTCAAGACGGTCACCTTCCGTCGTCCGCCCGATGTGATCGCCGAACTGATGCGCGACGTCGCGGGCGCGTCTCGGGAGGCGCATCGGGCATTGAAGCGACATATGAAAGACGAACCGAGCGTCCGAATCAAGCCTGAACCCGGCCTTGGCACGGATATCCGCGATGCCGCGACGCAACGCAACCGCGAGGAGATTCTCGGCCACCCGGCGCAATTCGAATTGCGCTTTCTGACGGCCCAGCTTCAGGCGCTGTTGATGGTCGG
>RFIY01000018.1 GCA_003695505.1 Candidatus Dadabacteria bacterium
GGCGGCGAAATCTACACCAGCCTCGAACGCGGCGTGATCGACGCCACGGAATGGGTGGGTCCGTATCACGACTACATCATGGGCTTTCACAAGGTCGCGAAATACTATTACTATCCTGGCTGGCACGAACCGGGCAGTGTCCTCGAACTGATCGTCAACAAGCAGGCGTTCGAACAGCTCGATGACGAACTGAAGGCCATCGTCGAACATGCGGCACTGCGCCTGAACGGCTGGATGCTCGGTGAGTTCGATGCGCAGAGCCGGATCTATCTGAAGAAACTGATCGATGAGGGTGTCGACATACGCGCGTTTCCGGACGAAGTGATGAAGGCCCTCAAGGCGACGGCGCGGGAGGTCGTAGCGGAAGTCGCCGCCGGCGACCCGTTTGCGAAAAAGGTGTACGAGTCGTTTTCGGCGTTCCAGAAGGAAATCGCCGCGTGGTCGAATCTGTCGGAGCGCGCCTTCTACAACCAGATCCAGATCGACGTCTGACGTACAAACGCCCCGACCACTGGCCGGGGCGCCTGCGACCGCAATATTTCAGAGACGCGAAACTCAGCCCCGCTTGCCGGCGGGCACATACTCGCGCTTCGGATGACCGATGTAGACCTGGCGCGGCCGCCAGATGCGCGTATCGGGATCTTCCTTGAGTTCCTTGTAGTGCGCGATCCAGCCCGGCAGCCGCCCCAGCGCGAACATCACGGTGAACATATCGGTGGGAATGCCGATCGCGCGATAGATCAGGCCGCTGTAGAAATCGACATTGGGGTAGAGCTTCTTCTCGATGAAGTATGGGTCGTTCAGGGCGACTTCTTCGAGTCGCTGCGCCAGATCCAGCAACGGGTCACTGACGCCGAGGCTGTTGAGCACCCGCTCTGCCATTTTCTTGAGAATCCGGGCGCGCGGATCGTAGTTTTTGTAGACGCGGTGCCCGAAGCCCATCAGCCGGAACGGATCATCCTTGTCCTTGGCGCGCTCGACGTATTTCTTGTAGTTCGCCCCATCCCGCTGAATCATCTCCAGCATCTCGATGACCTTCTGATTCGCGCCGCCATGGAGCGGGCCCCAGAGCGCATTGACGCCTGCCGCGACGCTGGCGAACAGGTTCGCCTCGGAGCTTGCGACCGCGCGCACGGTTGAGGTGCTGCAATTCTGCTCGTGATCGGCGTGCAGGATCAGCAGCAGGTTCAGTGCCTCCTCCATCACCGGGGGAACCTCGTAAGGCTCCGCGGGGACCGCGAACATCATGTACAGGAAGTTCGCGGGGTAGCTGAGGTGGTTTTGCGGATACATGAACGGCTGGCCGATGGATTTCTTGTAGGCGAATGCCGCGATGGTTTTCGCCTTGGCCAGCAAACGGATCATGTTCAGCTCGAGTTCCTGCGGGTGGCCCGTCTCCGGATAGTAGGTGGACAGCGACGCAATCATTGCCGACAGAATGGCCATCGGATGCGCCGTCGGAGGATAACCCTCGAAGAACTTCTTCATGTCTTCATGGATCATCGTGTGGTACGTCAGACGCTCCGAAAATCGGCGCTGTTGCTCAGGCGTCGGCAGTTCGCCGTAGATCAGCAAATACGCGACCTCGGTAAACCGCGAATTCTCGGCCAGTTGCTCGATCGGGTAGCCACGATAGAGCAGGACGCCCTCTTCGCCATTGATGTATGTAATTGCACTGCGGCACGACGCTGTATTGGCAAAACCGGGATCGTACGTCACGAGTCCCGTTTCGTTGCGCAATTTGCGGATATCAATCCCGGAATCACCCACGGTCGACTCGACCAGCGGTGCATCGAGAATCTTGTCGTTCACCTCAAAACGGCCTGCGACCATCGTACTTACCTTTCCTCTCCCGGTTGACGCTCACACAACACCGTGGCCACGCGGTCCGCGGTCGGCACGATATGCGATGCTGCCGCCTTGCAGATCAAAACGGCAGATGGGGTCATGTTATCAGTGTTCCGCCGCGTCGGTCTCGGGAAAATTGAGCCGGCTTTCAATATCCGTGAGCAACGCCTGGGCCGTCTCCGCCGCCGAGGTGCCAGTGTACAGACGCACCAGTTCCGTCAGACGATCACGCGCGGCGAGATTCGATCCCTCCCGAATATACTGCCGAGCCACATAGAGCTCGTGCGCGGCGAGCTGCTCCCGCGCCCACTTGCGGACTTCGACAGCCTCATTGGCCTCGTCCGATTCAGGGAAGCGGCGGATCAGTGTGTTGGCGGCATTGAGCGCCTGTATCGCGCTGCCGAGGTCACGATCGATGTCGTCGAACTGCTCCTTGTAGGCGCGCGCAAGCCGCAACCAGACCTCTGGCGCCCGTCGATGGTCGGGGTAGAGGCGGACAAACGATTCCCACCGCGCGGTCGCCTCGGCCTGGCGCCCATCATTCCATGCGCACTCCGCAATGATGAGGTCACCTTCGATCGTCGCCGCATGATAGGGAAAGCGCTCGCGTAATTCCGTGACCTTTTGTTCGGCGGTGAAACAGTCCCGCGTGCCGAACGGCCCGCCGTGTTGCGCGGCCTCTTCGGCCTCCTGAAACAATCGCTCGGGCGATGGCGCGGCGTCGGACCGCTGCGTCGACGCGCACCCTGTGGCCAGTACAAGCAACCCGGCAGCGCATAATCTCCGGAAGATCACTGCATTTCCTCCTCGAGCAGGTTCTCTAACGCCTGCCTGTCTCTGCGGTTGAGCCGATCTTCCGGTGGCGCCTCCGGCGCCCGGGGCGCCTGCCGTTTCACGGCCGGCGGCGTCGCGCGGGCGTCCTGCCCCTCGCGGCCAAACGGCCAGAGCGCGCGCCGCTGCTCCGCCGTTCGCGGCACGATCATGACGGCACCATCGCGACGCTCGACCCTGAAAAACACAAGCAGTGCGAGCACGACCAGCAGCAGCACAACAATTCGCAGCGCCCAACGCGTCAACGGCATTCCTTTCGGTGGGACTTCCATCATCGTAACAACTTCCGGCTCGACCGGTAAGGGCTGATAAAATAAGTGCTTTCCAAAGAATTCAATAGAACCGCACCAGGAAACAAGGACGCATCCGACTCATGACTCTGACTGCCAACTGGCCGCCCGCCCGCATTGCCATCGGTTGCGATCACGCTGGTGTCGAACTCAAACAGGCCGTCGCAGCGCATCTTGCGGACCGCGGCATCGCCGTCGTGGACTGCGGCACCAATGACGCGGGAACATCCGTCGATTATCCTCAATTTGCAGAGGCCGTAGCTTCGGCGATCCGGACCGGACAGGCCGACGCGGGCGTGCTGATCTGCGGCACCGGCATCGGACAGTCGATCGCCGCGAACAAGATCCGGCGTATCCGCGCCGCGCTCGTACTCAACGACAACATGGCCGAGATGTCGCGGCGGCACAACAACGCAAATGTTCTGGTTCTCGCCGGGCGCATTCTTTCGACCGACGACGCATTGCGGCTGGTCGATATCTGGCTGGATACCCCCTTCGATGGCGGCCGGCATGAACGGCGGCTGCTCGAAATCGAGCGGATCGAGGACCGCCAATGTGCGAGTGCGCACGAGCCGCTGAATGTCCAGGGAGGGCCCAGCACCATTGCCGAGTTCGATCCCGAGCTGTTCGAAGCCATCGTCGGTGAATGGCAACGCCAGGAAGACCATCTCGAACTGATTGCGAGCGAGAATTTTGCCAGCCGACGGGTACTCGAAGCCACGGGTTCGGTACTGACGAACAAGTACGCCGAAGGCTATCCCCGCAAGCGGTACTATGGCGGATGCGCGTGGGTCGATGTTGCCGAACAGCTTGCCATCGATCGCGCCCGTGAACTGTTCGGCGCGGAATTCGTGAACGTGCAGCCACACAGCGGCTCGCAGGCGAACATGGCCGCCTACCTGGCCCTGGCCGAGCCTGGCGCGAAAATTCTTGGCATGGACCTGTCGAACGGAGGGCACCTGACGCACGGCGCGAAGGTCAACTTCTCGGGGCAGATTTACGCCTCGGACAGCTACGGCGTCGATCCGGAAACTGGCCGCATCGATTACGACGAAGTCGAGCGCATCGCAAAAGAGACCCGGCCCGACATTCTCGTTGCCGGCGCGAGCGCCTACCCCCGGGAGATCGACTTCGCGCGATTCCGTGCCATCGCGGATGCTGTGGACGCAAAGCTGGTGGTCGACATGGCACACATTGCCGGCCTGGTCGCGGGCGGTGTGCATCCGTCGCCGGTACCACACGCGGACCTCGTCACGACGACAACCCACAAGACGTTGCGTGGCCCGCGCGGCGGCATGATCATGGGCCGCGGCGACTACGAAAAGCCTGTCAACAAACACATTTTCCCCGGCATCCAGGGCGGCCCGTTGATGCACGTCATCGCGGCCAAGGCCGTGGCGCTGCGGGAAGCGCAGCAACCGGCGTTCGCGGACTACGCGAAACAGGTCGTGCGCAACGCGCAGGCGCTGGCCGAGACGCTGCTTGCCGCCGGCCTGAGTCTCGTTTCCGGCGGCACGGACAATCACCTGATGCTCGTTGACCTCAGTGGCACGGATGTGACCGGAAAGGACGCCGAGAAAGCGCTGGAGAAGGCCGGTATCACGGTCAACAAGAACACGGTGCCGAACGAACAGAGGTCACCGTTCGTCACGAGCGGCATTCGCATCGGCACGCCGGCCGTGACGACCCGCGGTATGGGCGAGGCAGAAATGCGCCAGATCGGCCAATGGATCGCCGACGCGATCGCCGCGCGCGAGGACGAGGCAGCGCTGGCGCGGATACGCAATGAAGTGCGTGAACTGTGTCACGCATTTCCGCTCTACGGTGCCCCACCGCAGACTCCAGCCAGGGTTTGAACACGGATGATCTGCCCCCGCTGCGGCCATATTGATTCCAAGGTCGTCGATTCCCGCCTCAGTCGGGAACAGACCCAGATTCGGCGCCGGCGGGTGTGTTCGGAATGTGGTTTCCGCTTTACGACATTCGAGAAAATCGAACCCTCGCTACCGCAGATCGTCAAGCGCGACCAGCGACGCGAACCCTTCGACCGCGACAAATTGCGTTCCTCGATTGCCATCGCCTGCCGCAAGCGACCGATCAGTCAGACGAGGATCGACAAGGCGGTCGACCGGATCGAATCCCGCCTGTCGGAAGCGGGTGATCGCGAACTGCCCTCGGAACAGCTCGGTCTGATTGTCATGGATGAGCTACGCGAAATGGATCAGGTCGCATATGTGCGCTTTGCTTCGGTATACCGCGAATTTCAGGATGTCGAGGAGTTCATGAAGGAAATCCGGGCGCTCGTCGAATCCCGCAAAGGGGGCGCAGCATGAAGCCACGTCGCCCCCGGTTGCGCGCCAGCACCCTGCGCCTTCGCGCACGGCAGGTCTTCGCCCTGCTGCTGATGCTCGCCGGCGTGCTGTCGGGCGTCGCTGATGCGGCCGAGCTGACCGTGCGCGTCATCGACCGCGACGGACATCCGGTCGCGAATGCGCCCGTTGCTGTTGCGACGACGCCGCCGCGAAAGGCAGATACGGACCGCAACGGCCAGGCCACGCTTGAGCTCGATGAAGGCACCTGGCGCGTCTCTGTCTCGATGTCTGGCAGAACCACCGATACCACGGTGGATCTGCGTGGTCGTCATGCCGACGCGACGTTGACGCTCGATCTGTACCGGTTTCAGATCTTGCTCAGCGCGTCGACCGGAGAGCTGCTGGATGGTGGCCAGGTCGACTGGCGCTGCGGCGAAACAGCCGGTCAGGCAGAGATCGTCGATGGTATCGCCGCTGGGTATGCCGCTCCGGGCACATGGCAGGGCGCATTACACTGGCGTGGCTTCACAGTCCCCCTGCCGCCATTCCAGATACCTGATCAGCGCCGCGTCGAAGCCGACCTGGCGATGTTACCGGTTACGGTGACCGTACGACACCGCGACACCGGACGCGGCTTTGGCCGCGTGCTGATCTCTGCGGCGTCTCCGGGGCAGTCACACGGGTCGCCACAGTGGTCGGATGCCAGCGGGCGCCTGACGATCTATGCATTCCCTGGCCCGCTCGACGTCCAGATGCGCTGGTTTTCGTACACGGCCAACCAACGGGCGAACGTGCCCGGTGAGGCGACGTTTGATCTTTCGCTACCGTTGCGCGTGGTCCCGTGGCCCGACGCGGCCCTGCCGGGCGCACTGCAAATTCAGGTGCGACAACCCGGCTTCTCGGCCTGGTTGTCCGGTTCCCCCGACCGCACGCTGCAACTGCCACTGCCCGAGGGGCGCTATGATGTCGTGCTCTATGACCCGGCCCGCAAGCCAGTGTTTCGTGGCGTCGCAACGGTTGACGCGAATAGCCCCGAGGCGCGGATTACCTGGTCCGAGGCCACAGGCTCCGATGATGACCTGCGCCCCCGGCGCCTGGTCTGGCCGCGCGCCGTCAGCCCGGAACCGCCCGCCGTTGCGGTCGCCGACCGTCCGGATGAACCGCTTGACGTGAGCAAGGACGGCTCGCTCGGCCTGCTGCCCGACGGCATCGAGCTGTCGGTGCCTCCCCACCGCCTCGGCGTTCGTACGACGGTATCGAGCGATGTCGTCGAAGTCGCGCCGGGTGCGATCCTGATCGAGCTTGCGCATCCGCAACCGGTACGCATCGCCGACGCCCGGGCGCCAGAGCGCGCGATCGTGCAGGACTGCGGCCAGCAATGCCGCATTCTGGTCGCGCCCGGTCTCTATCTGGTGTACGCGCCTGACGCTGAACTGCTGCTCGACCCGGTCGAGGTTCGCGGCGGACAGGTGTCGCGGATCAGGCTCGGGAGACGCTGATCGCCGAACGGCCAGGGCCGCACCGGCCGCAGCATGACCCGCGGCGGTGATTACCCCTGCTTGTCTCTTTGATCGACGTAGTCGCCGATGCGGATCCCCAGTACCGCCGGGTCGAGGGTGCCGACGATTCGGCGCGGCCGCCCCTCCTGATTGGCCAGATCGAGTGTCAGGGGAATCCGCAGCAGATTTCCTCGCGCGTCGCGGACGATCTTCAGCTTCGGCTGATCTTCGTGTTCACGATTGAAGGCCACGACGATGCCGACTTCGCCGCTGTTCAGACGCACGGTCGTACCGATTGGATAGATTCCGAGCATACGGATAAACGTATCGGTAAACTTCGGATTGAGATGCCCGTTGCTCTTCTGCTTCAGCAGAATCTCAATCCCTTCCTGCGGCGTAAATTGCCGCTGGTACGGACGCAGAGTCGTAACGGAGTCGTAGACATCGCAGACCGCCGTGATCTGACCCGGCTCCGACAATTCCTTTGTCGGCGACAACTCCGGGTATCCCTTGCGATTGTAGCCGCAGTGATGTTGCAGGACACCATCGACAATGTCGTGGAGCTGCATCTGCTGCACGATCTCGGCCGAATACTCCGGATGCCGTCGCATTTGCATCCACTCGTCGTCGGTCAGCTTTCCCGGCTTGTTGATAATCTCGATCGGCACGCGCGTCTTGCCGACATCGTGCAGCATACCGCCGAGGCCAATCAGCTCCTTGTCGGCTGACATACCGAGTTCGTCCGCCATCGCCAGTGCGAACACGCCAACATTGACCGAGTGGTTGAAGGTGTAGTTGTCGTAGTCGGACAGCATCGTCAGGCCGAGCATCAGGTTGGGATCCTGGCTGAGCAACTGACCCAGCTCGTTCATCGTGGCCCGAGCGCGGTCACCGTGCGGAATGTTACCCAGCCGTGCCTCGCGCCAGAGGTCGACGATATAACGTTTCGCCTCGGTATAGACCTGCAGGGCTCGTTGCTCGAGGTCTTCCTCGTCGAGTTCGACGAGAATGTGTTCGACGTGCTGCTTTTCGAGGTAGTCGCGGGCATTGCCCCAGTTGGCAAGATCTTCCGGCGGCAGCGCGAGCAGCGCAATCATCGTGCGCAATTCCGCGCCGGTCACACCGTGCTGAAACTCGATCCGCACGAGCTGGCGTTCGCGCATAAAATCAAACAGGTCGTCGGAACCTGGAAACGGATCGAAATACGGATTCCCGTCGACAACGAGCAGGTCTTCCTGAATGACGACGGCCGCAACCGCCTGTCGGGACAACGCCTGTTCGAGCACGGTCGCAACACGCTGCAGCGGCTGCGTCCGGGCCGGATGCTCAGGCGGATAGAGGTGAACCGCCTTGGCCGCGGTGGCCAGTTGGGTAATGAGCTGCTGTCCTTGACGCGCATCCATGGGGGATCATTGTAGCGGGCGGCGAACCAACATGCACCGAACGTGCGGTTGTTTGCCAAACCAGCCGCCCGACGGGGGTGCGTTCATGCGCCCGCGAGACCGGGCCGGCGCTGACGCTTCATGATGTCTACACCACGCGCCACCCAGCGCCGCACCTCGGCGTCCGGATCCGAAGCATACTGCCGCAACAGATCCCAGGTCTCTGGCAATCGCAGACAGATCAATTCTGCTGCAACGCGCCGCAAGGCCTCCTGTCGTCTGGCGCCAAGCAGTTTTCTGCGGGGTGTCATCAGGCGCTCCAGAAAAGGAAGGATATCGGGCGGATCCAGTTCGGAAAGGACGCGCAGCGCTTCTTCCGCGACCGCGATCGGCGCCTTGTCAACCAGGTTCAGAATCGTTGGCAGCACGTCCGAAGCCGGGAAATAGGCAAGCTGATCAACGGCATGCCGACGATCATTGTCATCACCGTGTTCCGTGGCGCGAATCAATGCCGCCTGGGCCGTTGCTCCGCCCAGGCGCCGCAGCGCCTCACGCGCAGCGTAACGTACGCGTGGATGCTCATGGCGAAGCAGGGGCACGAGATCGTCTGCCAGCGCCTCGTCTCCGAGTCCTCCGAGCAACTGTACCGCATTGCGCACGACGAACCAGCGCGCATCGCCAAGTAGTGCGCGGGCCGGTTCACGAATGTCATCTCCGAATTTGTGGAGTGTCGCGATCAGACGCTCACGCGCCTTGCGGCTCTCCGCTTCCGCCAATGCATGGAACAGAAAGGGAATCACGGCCGGGCCAATGGGCAACAGCGCGTTGGCGTGATCCTCCCAGCGGCGCCCCAGCGCCCGGATAATCCGCCCGATCTCGATGTCGACAACGTCCGGGGTCGCGATACTGCGAACCCCCTGAATCAGCAGCGTGTACTGTTCGTCCGCGTCGCCGAACTGATATGTCAGGCGACTGAGAATCTGCAACGCGATCGCCGACGGTGCATGGTCGTCCGCCTCATCCGCCTGACGACAGTAGCGAACAATCTTCGCCAGCACCCGGCGAAAACGGTCGACATCGTCCAGAACCGTTATGAGCTTCTCGAGCAACCGATGCAGCTCCGGGTGTTGTTCCCGTGGTTCGTCCATCAACTGGTCGAGGTTGGTCGCCTCGTCGTCGCCGGTTTCGAGAGCCTCGGGCTCGCTGTCGTCGGCGGCCTGCTCTTCTTCCCAGGCCGAGATCTGTGTGGCCGAGAACTGCATGTCGTTCGCCCAGATGCCGCGCGCGCCGGCGCGTGCGAGCGCCTGTTCAGCCCCACCTTTCTGATGGAGCTCGTGTGGCTCCGTCGTCAGGACACGAAACAGGGCGTGAAAATCCTGGAGCGTAGCGCTCTGCGAAAAATGAAGTCTTTTCAGGCGACGCCGGAACAATTCACCCGAAAGATTCTGCAGCACCTGCGGGTGACCGGTGATCGGCCGCTCGTCAAGCAGCAACTGATTTCGCGTAATCGTGACATCGATATCACCGACCCGTTTGAGCAACTGGGACAGGAAAAGATAGCTGCGCTCCAGGCTGCGCTGGAAGGCGGGGTGGGTGATCGGATAAAATTGAGCCATACGCAGTGTCTTGCCCATTTCGACAAAACACGCCTCATAAATCCGTGCTGGAGAAGTCCGTGCGTTCAAGCAGACTCCCTGTCGTGTCCGCCAGTCGGCACACGGCCGTCCGCGACCACATTTGCTGTTCGATCACACCAGTGTAGCAGTGGCGGAACCTAAACGAAAGCATCAGCCCGGCTGGCTGCCCCTGGCACGCGGTGGGCCAGATGGCCTGACGACGCTGCTTGTGGTCACCTGTGGTGGGGCCGGCCTGTCGCCATTCGCACCGGGCACATTCGGCACGTTCGCCGCCTGGGCCGTCGCCTGGATGCTCGATGTGCCGCACCACACCTGGCTGGCGGTCGGGTTTGCCGCGTTCGTGCTCGGCGTCGTCTACACAGACAGAGCCCATGCCGCGACGGACACGGAGGATCCGGGGTGGATCGTCATCGATGAAGCGGCGGCGTGGTGGACCTGCTACGGAATCCTCGGGGGCGACCTGCTAATGCAGGCGGCAATCTTTTTCGTATTTCGGCTGTTCGACATCGCCAAACCACCGCCGGTTGGCTGGATCGACCGCCGCTTCAAGAATGGTTTCGGCGTCATGGCCGATGATCTTGCCGCGGCGGGATGGACGATCGCGGCCCTGCTGCTGCTTCGCCCCTATATCGCGGCATGAGTGGACGGATTTTGTCGGTATCGGACGCGCATCTGTTCGACCTGAATGCGCCGGACGCGCAGGCATTCCTTGCGTTTCTGGAGCGCCCCGACACGGCGACGGCGCAACTGGTCGTCCTCAACGGTGACATTTTCGACTTTTTCGTGGGCCGCCAGCGTGTCGCGCTTCGGCACTATGCACCCGTCCTCGAGCGCATCGAAACACTGGCCACACGAACACAGGTCGTCTTTGTTCAGGGCAACCATGATTTTCATCTCGACCGCGTGCTGTCTTCGAATGTGGCGGTGGTCGACCAGTTCGACACGATCACCTCGGCGGGGTTGCGCGTGCGCTGGCTGCACGGCGACTACGTCGCCCCGTCGCGAGGGTATCTGGCAGGACACCGTGCGCTGCGATCATCCGCTGCGCTGTGGCTGACCGAGCATCTACCGGCGCACCTGGCCTGGCAACTTGCACTGACGATGTCACGAACATCCAGAGACCAGGGACACGATGCAACGCCGGCACAACTGGACGCACTGCGACCGCAGGCGGCTCGAGCGGCGCGTGGCAGCGACCTGCTCGTCACGGGCCATTTCCACTGCCCGCACGTCGCGCAGCTCGACGGTGGTGGCACCTGGGTGTCGGTCGGGCCCTGGCTGAATGACTGCTGGTATCTGTCGATCGAGGGGGATCAATGGCGCGTCCAGCAATTCGACGAATCGGGCGTAACGCCGCCCGCCTGACCGGAGACATTTTTGCCCCGCAGGTCTGCGCACTGACAGGCACGGCGGCGGACTCCGCGCTTGGACCAGAGACGCACCGCCTGCTGCCGGCATTGCCCGAGACACGCTGCCCGCGCTGTGACGGGCCGCCCGGCGAAGAACTCGAGTGCGGCTTGTGTCGCGCCGCCGCCTGGCGCTGGATCGCAGCGGCCGCGCGCTGGGAAGATCCGTGGCAGCGCCTCATCCGTCGTTGGAAGCTGGGGCCGGAACCTGCCCTGACACCCGCATTCGCCGATCTGATCTGCGAGCTGATTGCGACCGAAGACATTGATGCAGCGACCTGCGTCGTACCCATACCACCGCGCGGACGCGCGAGTCTGTTGCGGGGCGGGCGAATCGTCATCGACCTGGCCTGGTCCGTCGCGACGCGACTTCGCCTTCCAGCCCGGCTGCTGCTCTGGCCCGAGCGGCCCCAAAGGCCACAACGCGGCCTGCAACGACGGGCGCGTCTGGGCCGGGATCAGGCATTCGTCGTGCGCGCGGCATTGCCACCCGGCACTCATCGTGTCCTGCTGATCGATGATGTTATGACGACTGGCGCGACCATGACAGCCGCGACGCGGGCGCTCGTCGCGAGCTGGCCGGGACTCGATGTCTGCGGAGCCGTTCTGGCACGCGCCTGGACCGAAGGGGGACCCGGCACAATTGCGCACGAAAAAACCCTTTAGTGGCAAGACGTTCCGACTGTATTCGACTCGCGCTCAGGGCGACGATCTGGTATCATGTCGCGTGCCCGCGAATCGTTCCCGGATCCACACATTGACGACCGCTATCGGTGCCCCGACCCCGCGGCATGATGGTACGCGAAAGGATCACCCGTGACGGCTGAACTGACGCCGATCAATATCGAAGACGAGATGCGGCAAAGCTATCTCGATTACGCGATGAGCGTGATCATTGGCCGCGCATTGCCCGATGTTCGTGACGGTCTCAAACCTGTGCATCGGCGCATTCTCTACGCCATGCACGAACAGGGCAATACGTTCGACAAGCCCTACAAGAAGTCGGCGCGCATTGTCGGTGATGTGATCGGAAAGTACCACCCACACGGCGACTCGGCCGTTTATGACGCCATCGTCCGGATGGTGCAGGATTTTTCGATGCGTGCGCCGCTGATCGACGGCCAGGGCAATTTCGGCAGCGTCGATGGAGACAATGCCGCCGCGATGCGGTACACCGAGATCCGTCTCGCTCGCGTCGCCAACGAAATGCTCGCGGACATCGACAAGGAAACGGTCGACTGGGCACCCAACTATGATGAGTCCCTGCTGGAGCCCGTCGTTCTGCCGACGCGCGTCCCCAATATGCTGCTCAATGGTTCTAGCGGGATCGCCGTCGGGATGGCCACAAACATTCCACCGCACAACCTGACGGAACTGTGCAACGGACTGATCGCGCTCCTGGAAAACCCGGACATCGGTATCGATGAACTGATGGAACACATTCCGGGGCCGGATTTTCCGACGGCGGGCTTCATTCACGGAAAGCGCGCGATCCGCGAAGCGTACGAAACCGGTCGCGGCGTCATCCGCCTGCGCGCCCGGGCTCACTTCGAAACCGGCCCCAACGACCGGCAGATGATCGTGGTCACGGAGCTGCCTTACCAGGTCAACAAGGCCCGGCTGCAGGAAAAGATCGCCGAGCTGGTCAAGGACAAGAAACTCGAGGGCATCAGCGACCTGCGTGACGAATCCGATCGCGATGGCATGCGCCTGGTGATCTTCGTCAAGCGCGGCGAACAGCCCGAAATCGTGCTCAATCGCCTGTACAAACAGACCGCACTGCAAACGAGCTTCGGCATCAACGCCGTTGCGTTACACGATGGCCGCCCTCGCCTGATGCCGCTGAAAGACATGCTCCAGGCGTTTCTGTCGCACCGCGAAGAAGTCGTGCTGCGCCGCAGCCGCTACGAGCTGCGCAAAGCCCGCGAGCGGGCGCACATTCTGGAAGGGCTGGTCAAGGCACTCGATCAGCTCGATGCCGTCATTGAGCTGATTCGCGCCAGCGCGGATGGCGAAGCCGCGCGCAACGGGCTGATGGAAACGTTCGGTTTCTCCGAAGTTCAGGCGCGCGCCATTCTCGATATGCGCCTGCAGCGACTGACCGGCCTGGAACGCGACAAGATCATTCAGGAATATCAGGATGTGCTGGCCCGGATTCGTGAGCTCGAAGAAATCCTCGCCAGCCGCGATAAGGTACTCGCCATCATCGGCGATGAGATCCGCGAGATTCGCGATGCGTACGGCGACGAGCGGCGAACCGAGATCGTCGAGGCGCAGGATGAAATCCGCATGGAGGATCTGATCGCCGACGACGAAATGGTCGTCGTGCGAACGCACCGCGGCTACATCAAACGATTGAGCCTGGACGAGTTTCGTCAGCAGCGGCGCGGCGGAAAAGGCAAAACCGGCATCGGCACCCGTGACGAAGACTGGGTTGAAGATCTTTTCGTCGCGCGGGCGCATTCGATGCTGCTGTTCTTTACCGACCACGGGCAGGTCCACTGGCTCAAGGTCTGGCAGGTTCCCGAGGCCGGACGGGCCGCACGCGGCCTGCCGATCGTCAACCTGCTCGAGCTCGGAGAAGACGAAAAGGTCTCTGCGGTCGTTCCGGTGCGGGAGTTCGACCCCGATACGTCCCTGCTGTTCGTGACCCGCAACGGCGTCGTCAAACGCACCGAACTCGTTGCCTACAGCCGGCCACGCGCCAGCGGCATCCACGCGATCCGTCTTGACGAAGGCGACACCGTCGTCTCGGTCTTTCCCGTGACCGACGAACATCAGGCCGTGCTGGTGACCCATGGCGGCCAGGCGATCCGTTTCCGGGTAACCGACGTCCGGCTGATGGGCCGGGTTGCACGCGGCGTGCGTGGCATCGACCTGGCGGATGGTGACTATGTTGTCGGCGGCTTTCGTGCCGAGCCGGACATCGCGGTACTGACGATCAGCGAACGCGGTTATGGCAAACGCACCGCCATCGACGAGTATCGTCTTCAGGGTCGGGGTGGCAAGGGCATTATCGCCATGCGCCTGACCGACAAGACCGGCAAACTCGTTGGCGCCATGGGCGTCTATGAAGACGATCAGGTCATGCTGGTCACCGATAC
>RFIY01000175.1 GCA_003695505.1 Candidatus Dadabacteria bacterium
GGCTGGGCCGCCCCGCCTGCGGCGGGGTTCCCGGTCGATCCGCACCGCGAGCCGGGCGAAACTGGCAGCCTGTCGAACCCGAGACTTCTGCTGCGGAACCGCATATCGGGGCCATGTTTCCTGCCGTTTGGCGGCCCGTAGGCACTGCTACTGTGCCTGAAACGGCCGAAAACCTGGCCTCCGATCTGCGACCCCTCGCGACGAAGCCCCGGATCCGACAGGCTGCGTTGGGGTCACGACGCAGCTTGTTGACTGTTCGCCTTGCTGTTCATGCCGCGCTGCCCATTCGACGGTTCCGAAATTACTGTTTCGCGTTCACCGTCTCGCGGCACGGCCCGCCCGGCGGCCCAGAGCGGCCCGGGAGGCATAAATTTTGGCTGTCCCTTAGACTGCACCCTCTCTTGTCAAGCATGAAAACGGCGCAGCCGGATATCCGGTATCCATTCGCTGCACGGCCTGGATCGTCGGTTGCGTTTGGCCCCAAGGGAGCAGCCCACCGGCGGCTGGATCCCGGCTCGGGGGGCCGGGATGACAACGGTGGTGCCGCTGCGCGGCGAGTGTGGGTTTTGGTTGGGTTCCGTCCGGCCTTCGGCCGGCCGGGTGGGCCCCGGATCAGGTCCGGGGCGACGGAACCAGTGTGGCGGCGGGGGGCGGTGCGTGCCGGGCCTGCTGCGCCGATTTAGACGATCCCGGCCTTTTGCAGTTCGTCGCCGCCGGCGATCATGGCCTTCGTCTGCTTGACACGCTGGTCCGCGTAGTCGGCCGTGACCTCGAGGACCTGCGGGTATTCGGCGATGATTTGCTTGAATGCCGCGCGCGGCAGGCGGAACAGCAGTGACGGCTTGACCGCAATACAGTTGGCGGTCGTCGGGCGGTCGGTGATCAGACTGATCTCGCCGAAAAACTCTCCCTCGCGCAGGCGGGCAACTTCGAGCATGTTGCCATCGTCGCCCTTGACCGACACGGCGATCTCGCCGCCGGCGATCACGTAGAGTCCCTGACCTTCCTCGCCCTGGCGGATCAGCACGTCGCCGGTACGCGTCTCGACCGTCTCGAAATGCTGCATGATCGCGGCGCGGTCTTCGTCATTGAGTGGTTGAAAGATCGGGCTGATGCGCAGCATCGTGCCGACGAGACGTTCTTTGTAGAACGCGCGCATGACTTCTTCGATCCGGGGGAACTGCTTTGTCAGTTCTTCCAGATCGTCGCGGTCGATCTCCAGCGCTTCCATTTCCTGGGTCACGGTGACATTGGCGCTGCGGATCGAACCAGCGAAAAACGAAAATTCACCAAAAAAGTCGCCCTCTCCGAGCGTTGCGACGGTAATCTCTTTACCGTTCGGGGCGGTCTTGGTAATCTTGGCCGCACCGCCGGCGATGATGTAGAAGGATGTCCCCTCGTCACCTTCCTTGATGATCCGGTCGCCGACGTCAAAGCGACGCAGGTTGAGTTTTTCGACGATACCCGTGAATTCGTCCTGGTTCAGTGATGAGAACAGCGGAATGTTCGGCAGTGTCCCCAGTACATGCTCGACATCATCCTCGGTCTTGATCTCGACGACATCCTGCTTCATGATCTGATCAAACAGGTCATCGGCCAGATCCAGATCGACCGCATCGAATTGCGGCAATTTGCCGCTGGCGGCTGCGGCTTCAGCTTCGGATTCCGGCTCGGCCTCTGGCTCGGCTGGCGCTTCGGGGGCTGGCGCCGGTTCGGACGGGGGCGCGGCGGCCGCGGAAGGCTTCTTTTTCAGCATCTCGAGTACGCTCGAGCTGGCGCCCTTTACGCCAGCGCCGACCGTCGGGCCGCTTTCGGCACTGTCCGCGCCTTCTTTCTGGGCGTACAGCGCCGCCAGCGCGGCCTGGGTTTCGGCGTGGTTCGGGTCGATTTCGAGAATCATTTTGTTGACGCTGATCGCCTGCATCAGAAAGCCGCTGACGGCATAGCTGGTTGCCGCCTTGGCGTAAATCTCGATCGCCTGGTCGTTGCGCCCCAGCTTCTTGTAGATATCGCCGATCTTGACCCAGGTTTTGATGTCCTTCGGGTCTGCCTTGACGATTTCCTGGTACAGTTCGAGGGCCTTGTCGAGCTTGCCCTTGACGGCCGCTTCAGTTGCCTTCTTGCGTAGCTTGACGAGATCTTTGGCCACGACGTTCAGCTCCCGGAAAAATGTTGTGTTGGTTCGGTCCGCATGCGGCTGGTCTCAATCCGTTGCGATGAAACGTATCAGCAGCTCTCGCCCGCGCTGCTCCCAGACCGGATCCGGGAGATAGTTCGGATTCTGGGCGACAAAGCTGATGCGCAGGACGCCATCCTGGTGCTCGAAATAGACGGCACGGACGAAGTCGAAGGGCAGGAAATACTGCTCCTTGTCGAGCTTGACGCGCGCGCCATCAACGTAGAAGACCTGCATCAACGGGGACGGCAACCGGTTCGTGATGATCTTCTCCGGTGCGCGGTTGAACGTCACGATGAATTCGTTGACCGCCGGGCGCTGGAAATAGTCGAAGCCGACGGCAACGAGCGGACGCGGTTTCGGCTTGGGTGGTGGTGGCGCCGGCGCACCGGGTACGGGCAGCTCAACGCCAGCCGCGACGGGTTGTTCCATGGCGACGTTGTAGGCCTGAGGTGGACTCATGAAACGAATTTCGATGAACTGACGACCGCCAAATGCAAAGATCCAGGTCGCGAGGCCGCCGCCGATCAACAGCAACGCCAGCAGGATCCACAGTCCTTTTCGGCCTGACGATTCGGCGGCCTGGTTGTTGCCGTCGTCGGATTCGACGGTTGGTGGCACGGTGAAGGTCGCTTCGGGGCCGGGCTGTGGCGATGGTGTCGGCGCTGGGGCCTGCGGGGGTACGGCGGCTGGTGCCTGCGCCGGCGGCGCAGGCGGATCCGCAGGTGCGGGCGGCGCGGGCGGCGCGACGGCTTCGGCCGGAGACACGACCGGTGTCTGACGTACCAGTTCGAGAATGTCGCGGCTTTCCTGATCGAACGAAATCTGCCGTACGACCAGCGAACGCTTGCCGCTCGCATCAGGCTGCGGGGCAACCCAGGCAATCACACCGACGGCGCGCAGCGGATCTTCGCGCTGCGGGAAGCGAAACTGCAGTCCGACCCGCTCGCCAATCTGGACTTCCTTCTGGGTCTTCAGATGCAGACCATGCACGCCGATCCGTTCGTCGAGTTCGGTCGGAAAGGCCGCGAGGTCGGGATACCTTACGGCAAAATGGTGAGAAACATCCACGGTGCGTGAAACCTTGGCCCGGTGTGACAGTCCATTTCTGAATGCAATAGCATAACAAGAGACCCCGGACAGTGCGAGTACTGGAACGTGGAACGGAACAGGACAACCAAACCTGCGCCCGCGCGTCGCTGGCGTATCACCGCAGATACCGGTGGAACGTTCACCGATATCGTGGGGTGCGCCCCGGACGGCCGTATCTGGACGCTGAAGATTCTCAGTAGCGGTGCGTTGCGTGTTCGGGCCGCCGCTCGCGGGCGACGCCTGCTGCTCGAGCGCCCGTTGCCGGCGGGTGGATCGATCTGGACGGCGTTTCGCGCATCCTGCATCGGGCGCGGCAGCGAGCATGATATTCAGGTGGTCGCACCGGACGGATCCTGGATCGAGCTGAACACGCTTGTCCCGGACGGTACGGCTATCTGGGAACTCCGGTCCCCGTGGGCCGCGCCGGTAGCCGGCGCCCGACTCCTGCTGGCACGGGCAGGGTGTCCGGATGCGCCATTCGAA
>RFIY01000176.1 GCA_003695505.1 Candidatus Dadabacteria bacterium
CCGCGCAGCGACATCGGGTAGCCGTTGTGGACCAGCGCGGCGGACAGTCGGTATTTGGGATTGGCCCAGCCGCCGGCGCCGCCAAAGCCGTAGTGGCCGAAGGCCTCCGGGTAGTTTTTCCAGACGCTGTCGGCACGGTGATAGCCAAGCCGCCAGTGCAGAGGATAGAGCACGCGCCGGTCGAGGCGTCGCGCCTGGCGCTCGCTGATGAAGGCCACATGGCCCCGTGGCAGCAGGCGTGTGCCGCGCAGTTCGCCGTCGCAGGCAAGCATGGCGTACATCTTTGCCAGGTCGCGTGCGGTAAATGTACCGTTGGCCGATGGAATTGGAACTTCGTAAAAGCGGCGGTGGGTGATCTCGGTCAGTACGGCACGGGGCGTTTGCCCGGCGGCAATGATCCGGTCGATCGGAAACGGGATGCCGCGCGGGATCCGGTAGCGGTGAATCCAGCGTGGGTGCTCGCCTTCGTGCAGCGGCGGCAGGCCTTCGATATCGGCAAGCAGGTCGAACGTCTCTTCGTCCGAAATGCCGATGTGCAGGTGTTCGAGACCGAGCGGGCCGTTCAGGTGGGTTTGCAGCGCCTCGCTGAATGACTGCCCGGTGGCGAGCTCGATCAGGTGCCCCAGCAGCCAGCCGATCGTGAACGCGTGATAGCCGTTAGCGACGCCCGGCGCGTGTACGGCTTCGGCCTGTTCGAGTCGCCGAATCATGCCGTTCCAGTCCAGTACATCTTCGATCGACGTGGTCAGGCCGCGCATCTGGAACAGGCCGGCTTCGTGGGCGAGCAGGTGGCGGATTGTGATGCGCTGTTTGCCGTTCTGTCCAAATTCAGGCCAGTAGCGCGCTACCGGGGCTTCGTAGTCGAAATGGCCCTGTGCGGCCAGAATGTGAAACAACGTCGACGTGACGCCCTTTGTCGCGGAAAAGCTCAGGGCAATGGTGCTGCGCGTCCACGGCTGATCGTCCTGCCAGGCATTGCCGGCCCAGATGTCGACGACAGGTTCCCCTTCGAGCCAGACCGATGCCGCGGCGCCGCCGCCGAAACGCCGCAATTGCCTTTTCAGCTCGTCGGCGACGGGTGCAAACGCGGGGTCGAAGGTTCCGTGGATCTGCATGACTGAATCCTGCTCAGTTTCGTATGCGAACGTTATACCATGGCGGGTGACGCAGGTGCGAGGTCAGATCTTGCCGCGCAATATTTCACGCGTCACGAGTCGGCCGTAGTCGACAAGCGTGCGCCGCAACGTGGTCCAGTCGAGCGTGCTGACCAGTGTGTCGGCCAGTCCGAACGGCAGCATCGTCGGGATGGGGCCGCGTGCGTATTCGAGCATCCAGCCGTGGTCGGGGATCCGGTAGCCCTTGGCCCGGTCGGCGCCCAGATGCAGGTACGGACCGCCGGCCACGGCAGAGGTTCGTTCGAGCTCGCCTTCGACGTAGACCTGGCATTCGCCGTCGATCATGAAATCCCAGACATCGGTTGCGTATCGGCCAGAATGTCCTTCTGTACCAATGGGTGTGCCGAAAAAGATCAGGTATTCCGTCAGGGATGCGTGCAGCAGGCACATCTGACCCATCGCGCCACCGGCGTTGTTGAAGATCCAGCGGCGCGGGCCGGTGTCGATATGGCCCGGCCAGCGCTCGGCCAATGCCTCCGTGATCGCGTCGAACTTGTCGTCCAGCGAACGATTGTCGTCGACGGCGATGGGTCGAACGATCGCGTCGAGGGCTTCCGGCTCGAAGATGGCTCCCATCGTGCAGCCGGATCAGCTCAGGCGTTCGACGATCATCGCCATGCCCTGGCCGCCGCCGACACACATGGATTCCAGCCCGAATGTCGCGTCGCGATCCTGCAGGTTGTGGATCAGCGTGGTCATGATGCGAGAGCCGGTCATGCCGAACGGGTGGCCGAGCGCGATTGCACCGCCGTTGACATTGAGCTTGTCGTAGTCGATGCCGAGTTCGCGGGCGGACGGGATCACCTGTGCCGCGAACGCTTCATTGATTTCGACGAGGTCGATGTCGTCGATGGTCATGCCGGCGCGCTTGAGTGCCTGCTTGCACGCTTCGACCGGGCCCAGGCCCATGATTTCGGGATTGAGGCCCGATACGCCGCTGGCGACGACGCGGGCGAGCGGTGTCAGCCCCAGCGCCTTCGCGCGAGATTCGCTCATGACCAGCACCGCCGCCGCGCCATCGTTGAGCGGGCAGGCGTTGCCGGCCGTGACGCGGCCATCGGGACGAAAAACCGGCTTCAGTTCGGCGAGCTTTTCGACGGTCGTACCGGGGCGGGGACCATCGTCGGCATTGACGACGGTGCCGTCGGGCAGGGTGACCGGCGTGATTTCTTCCGCGAAAAAGCCGCGTTCGACGGCGGCGCAGGCGCGTTGTTGCGACATGGCCGCAAACTCATCCATTTCTTCGCGGCTGACGTTTGCATATTCGGCCACATTTTCGGCTGTCTGTCCCATGGCGATATACACGTCGGGCAGACCCGCCGGTGGCGTCCAGGGTTCGGCGCCGCCCTGTGCCCGCTGTGCGGTGCGCTCCATGGCTTCCTGGAATTTCGGGTTCTTTGCGTTCGGAAAGCCATCCGCCATGCCGTTCATGAAGCGACTGACGGTTTCGACGCCACCAGCTACGAAGATCTCGCCTTCGCCGGCGCGAATCGCGTGGCAGGCCATGCGGATCGTCTGCAGCGACGACGAGCAGTAGCGATTGACCGTGACGCCCGGTACGTCGGGCAGGCCAGCCAACACCGATGCGATGCGCGCAATATTGAAGCCGGATTCGCCGGCTGGTTGACCACAACCCCAGATCACGTCCTCGATTTCGGCCGGGTCAAGCCCGGGGGTCTTGTCGAGCAGCGCACGAATGACGAGCGCGGACAGGTCGTCGGGGCGCATATCCTTGAGAGAGCCTTTGTTTGCGCGGCCGATTGGCGTGCGCGCGGTCGCGACGATGACGGCTTGTTCCATGGGGCCGGATCCTTTCTGCGGGGGAGGTGAAACGTGTTTCAGTCTTGCAGTCAGTATACCGGATTGGCGCTCAGTCCTCGCGCGCCGAGGCGTCGAACTCCCCGATCCGCTCATGCAGCCAGATCGACCAGGCCTTGGCCAGCGGGTAAATGATCAACAGGATCGCGACGGTAAACGCAGCGGCTCCGGCGATCAGCGCAAGCTCGCCGCTGACCTGTCCGGCCAGCCAGAATGCGAATGGCACGCCCATGCCAACGGCGATGCCGTAGGCGATGGCCATGGCGGTCAGAAAACCGCCGGGATCCGTCGAAAGTTCGGTGCCGCAGGATGGACAGGTGCGTACGACGCGCGCATAGCCGCGCAGAACACGACCGCCGCCGCAACGGGGGCAACGGCGCAGCAGGGTGGTCCGCAGCATCGCGTATCGGGGTCGGTGATCAGCGCGCACCAGGTTCGCTGGTCAACTGGCGTCGACTGGTGTCGCCTGCGACATGCCGTGCCCATCCGCGTACAGATTGCCCCGCACCGGTCGCCAGGCGATCAATGAGCCGATGCTCCAGATCAGAACAACGGCAGAGACCGCGTGTGGAAGGGGTGGCGCCAGAAGCAGCCAGAGTGGGGCCGCAAGCAATCGCAACGGTTCGGAAAGCCGCAGCCAGGGGGGCTGCTCGAACACGGCATTGACGTCGACGAGCGTCCAGACCGTCCAGAAGGCCAGGGCGGCCTGCGCGGGCAAAGGCAGCTTTGGACCAAAAAACAACAGACCGACCGTCGCGGCGAGCGCCGCAGCAAA
>RFIY01000177.1 GCA_003695505.1 Candidatus Dadabacteria bacterium
CCACAGCGCTATATTCTGCTCGGCTATACGATCGACAGCCGTACCGGCGCGGGCAAGGCCTTTCAGGGCTACTTTCATCTGCTGTTGCAGTTGCTCAAGACGACGCCGATCGAGGAAATTCTCGAACATCCGAAAGTCGCCGAGCGCGTTCAGGCAATGCGTGAGAACGACAGGGCGTTTCGCCAGGCGCTGCAACAATACAGCCGGCAGGACGGAAACGTCATCATCACCGATTTTCGCGAGGCGCCTTCCGTTCCGCCAGGCAATCGTTTTCTTGTCTATACCCTGTATCCGCAGGCGAATGTGTCGCTGCGCATCCATTGGGGTCCACAGCGTCAATCGGTGATTGCGGCGGTCGGACACAGTATTTTCAATCGCACCTGCCAGACCAGCGTCGGCGACCTGATGGCCCGATTCGGCGGTGGCGGGCATCATGGCGCGGGAACAGTGCCGCTGAAACCGGACGTTGCGGACGCGCAGTTGCAGGAAATCATCGACGAGCTCAAGGCGAATGGCTGAACGGCCGAAGCAGCGGGCGCCAGGCCAATATGGTATTTTCATAGAAACTCAATTCGATTGAAAGGGCCTGGTATGAGCGCGGACAGCACGCCCCCGCAGCCACTTCCGAATCACCTAAGGGCCACCAGGCGCGCCGTCATTGCCGGCGGCGCGGCTGCGACGGCGACGCTGTCGCTCCCCGCCTGTACGAGCGGATCCAAGGGCGATTCGGCGAAACTGCCGCATATCGGCGACGACCTTGCGGTCGTCGAGCAGATCGTAGATACGTTGCTGGCGATCGACGAAGGCAGCCCATTCGTGCCGATCGAGAAGACGGACACGATGGCAAACATCGACCGACTGTTTGCGACGCTGCCGGATCATGTGCGATCCGACCTGTCGAAGGGGCTGACATTGTTCAATCTCGCCGCTATCGTGCTTGGCTGGTATTTCCGCCCGTTCACCGCGCTCGACCGCGCCGATCGCATCGCCTATGCCCGCCGCTGGGAGACCGGCAACAAGACCCAGCAGGGCCTCCTGTTCGCGCTGAAGCAGATCGTCTATGTGTCGTACTGGCGAGAAGAAATCACCTGGGGGCCGATCCAGTACGATGGCCCGGTGACGCGCAGGCTTGGCATCGCGCGCCAGGGGCTGACGCCGCTTCCTGAAACGACAGTGGAAGGAGCCGCAAAATGAGTCTCGCCTGGCAGCAGACCGACGACCTGCCGGTGCAGACCGCCGCGACGATCGGCAGCGGGCCACACCGGTTGTCGGCGGATGTGGTCGTGGTCGGTTCCGGTGCGGGTGGGGCGGTGATGGCTTATGAGCTCGCCCGCGAGGGGCGCAGCGTGATCGTGCTCGAGGCCGGTCCGTTTGTCCCGTCGAGCCGTTTCACTGAGCGTTATCCCCAGATGATGGAGCGACTCTATCAGGATCGTGGCGGACAGCGTAACGAAGACGGCGATCTGCTCGTGCTGCAGGGGAGCTGCGTCGGCGGCTCGACCGTGGTCAATGCCGCCGCGGCGTTCCGGACGCCCGAGTACGTCCTGCGTGACTGGCGCGAAAAGTTCGGCCTTTCCGACATGACATCCGAGGCGCTGGACCCGTGGTTTACACAGGTCGAGCAGCGGCTGAGCGTTCATGTCAATGCACCGCACGAGATCAATCAGAACAACCAGGTGATCATGCGCGGTTGCGACAAGCTCGGCGTGTCCTGGCGGCCGCTGGCGCGTAACATCAAGAATTGTGCACTGACCGGTTTTTGTCTGGCGGGTTGTGCGTCTGACCGTAAGCAGTCAATGCTGGTGACCTACCTGCCGTGGGCGATGCATCACGGCGCGCAGGTCATCGCGGATACGCGCGTCGAGCGGATCCGGCACAAAAACGGCAAGGCTACCGGTGTCGTCGCAACGACGATCGACCCGAAAACCGGTCGCAAGGTCGCCGATGTCGAGGTCGAGGCAAAGCTCGTTGTCGTTGCGGCCGGCGCGGTGCAGTCGCCGTTGCTGCTGACGCGGTCGGGACTGACGGGCCAGAGCGGGCAGGTTGGGCGGAATTTCGCCTGCCATCCGTCGGTCGGCATCCTCGCCGATTTCGATGAAGAGATCTTCGGTTGGCGCGGTGCGACCCTGGGGGCCTATTGCGATGAATGGGATCATCCCGACAGGGGCGGGTTCATTCTCGAATTCGCGATGGCGGGCGCCGACTTCATGGCGGCCTTTTCACCGGGCATCGCCGACAAACATCTGGAATTCATGGGGCGTCTCAAGAACGTGGCCGGCATGATTTCCCTGATTCATGACGAGAACGCCGGCGTGATTACGACAAATGACCGGGGCGAGAAAGCGATCCGCTATCGCGTGACCCAGAAAGACCGTGAGACAATTCGCACCGTGATCAAACGCTCGGCCGAGATCTACTTTGCGGCTGGTGCGAACAAGGTATTCGTACCGACCTATGCGCCGACCGTGATCGAGGATGTCAAGGACATCGACCGGATTGTTGACGCGCTCGACCTTGGTCCGGGAACGATCGGGATGACGTCGTATCATCCACAGGGTACCTGCCGGATGGGGGCAAATCCGCAAAACAGCGTTGTCGGCCCCGACGGTCAATTTCACGGCGTCGAGCGCCTCTATGTGGCCGATGCGAGCCTGTTTCCGACCTCGATTATGGTCAATCCGCAGATGACCGTATACGCGCTGTCGTCGAAGATCGCCCACGGCATCAACGAACAGGGCAGCGAGCTGTTCGGCAATTGATGGCCCGCGTTGAGCCGTTGCCAGGAACCTGATATCGTGGCGACCATCACGTTGCCTTTGCGCTGATTTCGCACCGGAGACGCTTCGTCGATGCAGGACGCGTTACTGCTATTGCTGCTGTTTGGGTTGCCGGCGTTGTTCGTCTGGGCCGAACCCCGATTCAAATGGGTGCGCACGATCAGCCCCGTTGTCCTCTGTTATGGTTCCGGGATCCTGATCGGCAATCTGGCCGGCCCGTGGAACACCGAGCTGACGCAGATCGTGACCGAGGCGGTGGTCGTGCTGGCGTTGCCGATGCTGCTGTTCCCGTCCGACCTCAAGGCGTTCACGCGGCTCGCACCGGTAACCGCCTTGTCGTTTGCGCTGGCGGTTGTTGCGATTATCGTCACGTCCGTCGTCGGCACGCTGCTGTTTGGCGGCGGTTTTTCCGAGTCCTGGATGGTCTCCGCGTTGCTTGTCGGTGTCTACACGGGCGGCACGCCCAATATGGCCGCGATCGCGCAGTCGCTGCAGGTGCCCGACGAGCTGTATTTGCTGGTCAACGCAGCCGATCTGGTGCTCGGCAGTTTCTACCTGCTGGTTCTGATGACGGTGGCCAAACCGATTCTAGGCCGCTGGTTCCCCCCATTTCCTGAAACCGTCGAGGACGCGGAGGATGCCATCGTCGAGGAGACGCGGCGGATCACGCCGGCCGGCATCGCCTTTTCCGTGTTGTTGTCGGCGTTTGTGGTCGGTGCATCGGCCGGCCTCGTCCAGCTCGTGACGGGTACGCTGCATCCGGCGGGGGTCATTCTGACGCTGACGACGCTGGCGATCCTGTTGTCGTTTTCCCCGGCGGTGCGGCGTTTGCCGGGCGCGTACGAGGGTGGGCAATATCTGCTGCTCGTGTTCTGCATTGCGATTGGTTCGATGGCGAACGTCAACGACCTGATTGCCTCGTTGTCGGACGTGTTCGGCTATTGTGCGTTCGTCCTGTTCGGAGCGATTTTCCTGCACATCGTACTGGCGCGCCTGTTCCGGGTCGATGTCGACACGCTGATCATCACATCGACGGCGGCCGTTTTCGGCCCGCCCTTCATTGGCCCGATCGCGGAAGTCATCGGCAATCGCAAGGTGGTCGTCAGCGGCATTACCGCCGGCGTCGTCGGACTCGCCATCGGCAACTACCTCGGCTATGCGCTCGGTCGTTTTCTGATGCCGTAAGCGTCGTCGTGTGTCAGCCGCGAGCTTCCATACAGTCTGGCCGCGACGCCGCCGACGATCACGAATTCGTTACCGCTGCGACTGAGTGCGCGGAGAAACTGAAGAAAGTCCACGGAAAAGTTCCGGGTGTTGTTCCTGGAAGGCCCGCTGCAGGCGTTGCAGCGCCTGGTTTGCAGCAGTCAGCGAATTGAGCCGATGGACGAAGGTCTCCGGCGTCAATGGCGCGGGGGCATCGTCTCGTTGCTCCGGTACTCCTCCGGGTTGCTGACTTATGGAACGGGTTCTGTTCGTCATAAGGACATGTTGACGGGAAGCGTGCAAAATCACAACGTTTTCGCTGGTGCTGCCGAGCAAACGCTACGCTGTGCCTTACACCCACTTGTGTTGCGGGCCGCAGCTTGCTGAATTGGGCGCCTTCACTGCCGACCTCGTTGCTGCGAATACGGGTGCCACCGTGGCGCCGACACGACGCGGACGGTGTTCGACCTCAAGGGGACACGGCGACGTTTGAATTGCGCCGCTGCGAATGTGTATGCAAGGGACGCCACGGTCACGGGGCGCCGCATTCAGCAGGCTGCGGCCCGCAACGCAAGTGGGTGTATCGCCGCTCGGCCTTGTACGGGAATCCTGCGTCAGCCAGCTTGTGCTGCGGCAATCGTCTCCATCGTCTCAACCAGGCGCTGGCCGCGCTCGAACGTGCGAACCCGTTGTTTGGGGATGTTGTAGAAACGCTCATTCTGGAGCTGATCCTGGATCGCAGGAGGCGTGATCCGCTGCAGCAGCCGCGCCCATGCGGGGATCAGTTGCGTGGGAATGTGGTCGATGGCGCGCTGCGCGGATCGGCTGAAGACGTCGCCCATCAGCAGATAGTCGGCACGATACCGGGCGTAGTCGCAGCGTCCGCGGTACCAGCGCCACCAGACTTCGGCCAGCGCGCGCGGCAGGTCTTCCTGGATGTGGGCGATGATCGCACGCTGTAGCCCGCCAAACAGGGCGCGCGCCGGATCGATACGGTCGTTTTCCATCAGCTCGAAGGCGCGAACCCAGTGGCGCCCCGTCTCCATCTCACGGCCTTCGATCCACGGCAGATAATTTTCGTCATAGTAGTAGCGATGAAAAACCGGGATCAGGCGCAGCGTCCAGGCGGGCATCTGCACGACGCCTTCGCGGCAGCGACGAATCTGCTCTTCGGTGACGTATTGATAGACGATCGGAAACCAGCGCTTCGGATCGTTCCGCGCCGTCAGCTCTTGCGCGTGTTCGCGTTGCTCGGCCAGTGTCTGCTCGGCGGCGGCAAACAGCGCATCAAGCTCCTTGTCGTCGTTGGGCGCGGGATTCTCGGGTAGCGGGTCGGTCGTGATCGCTGCCAGCGTGCCGGGCAGTCGATTGAGACTGCGCTCGAGTTCTTTCTGTAAGAGCGGCTTCGCCAGCAGGTCGAGTCCCGGCACCATGAACGTGGCATCCACAGTCCAGGTCAGGCGTACACCGTCACCATGTTTCGCGATGTGAATCTCTCCGCGATGCGATTCGATTGGCGGTGAGTCGATCACGCGGTACACCAGTCGGACAGGCGCTTCCGAAATTTCGATGACTTCATTGAGTCGCTGGGTGCCGCGCGGCGTCGGAACCAGTACGATCCGCTGGGCGCCCACGGTGTCGGGGCGGGCGGCGTCGCCATTGCGGATCAGGCGGATTTTCGCAGTGGACCAGCGGTTCATGGCGTCTGGATGGGTCAGGGCGCGCCAGACCGCCCAGATGGGCGCGGCAATTGTACGTTCGAGCTTGATCTGCATCGCTGTCTCCATTGATTGACGGATCAATCAATTTTAGCGGAGCCGGTCGCGGTCGTCCACCACTTGACAATCTGGCGAGTTGTGGAAAAATGAGCAAATGCTCATGTTAAGGAGGTCGACATGCAGCGATTGTTGATTGCGGCGGTTGTTGCCGTATTGCTGCCCGGTTGTGCCGTGTTTCGGCTCGCCGGCTATGCCATGCATCCCGACGTTCCCGTGGTGGTCGACGGGGAAGCTGTCCAGCTCGCCGGTCTGGAAGCGCCCGTGCACGTGACATTTTCAGCAGCCGGGCTGCCGCATATTCAGGCGGGTAACGAGCACGACCTGATGCTGGTGACCGGATGGTTGCAGGCGCGCGACCGCATGTTCCAGCTCGATCTGCTCCGGCATCTGGCGCGCGGCGAAGTCGCATCTCTGGTTGGCCTCGTCCCGTTTGGTGAGGGGACCTCACTCGACCTCGACAAGCGCAATCGCGCGCTTGGCTTTGCACGCGCGACGACGCAGATGATCGAAAGCGTCAGCAAGCAGGAACGGGCGGCAGCGCAGGCCTTCGCCGACGGGATCAACGCGTGGATCGCGAGCGGGAAGACCGCGCTGGAACATCGTCTGCTCGGTGTCGACGAAATCCGCCGGTGGACGGTCGAGGACTCGATGGCCATCTACCGGATGCTGATGTTCAGCCTGTCCGGGAACCACGGGCAGGAATATCGCCGTCTGCTGATCGCCTGTCGCGCGGGCCTGGATGCGGTCGAAGAGGTCTGGCCGAGTCAGATCGCCTTTGGCGTTTATACGATGCCCGCGTTGCAGCAGCCGGCGAAAGTGCCGCCGACGATTTTGCCGGAAGTTGCCGATGCGCTGCGCGGCTGCCAGAACGCGCGCGAGCATCACGAACCCGCCGCGCGGGGTGCGGGATTGCCACGGCCGGTCGCCACGCAACTGGCCGCGCTCGCGACGCTGCTGCGCGATGGATTCACATCCAGCAACAACTGGGTTGTCAGCGGCGCATTGACGGCCAGCGGGAAACCGCTGGTCGC
>RFIY01000019.1 GCA_003695505.1 Candidatus Dadabacteria bacterium
ATCGTCGGTTTCCAGGCGCGGCTCCTCCACGCGAACCGTTCCATCGTCTTCGATGACGAGGATGCCAAGATGCACGAGTACATCGAGCGCCCGTTGCGCATCGAACGAGCGGATCTTTGGCCGCACGCGTGCGGCGATCCAGACCGGATCGGCACGGAACCCCTTCAGGCTGGCCATCGCGTGAATCACAGGAATGTACCATTCGTTGAAATAATCAAGACGCGCCTGGTCGATCTTTGCCGTCTCACCGTGGCGGGCCGCGAGCTCCAGCACCTGCCGATAGTACTCGGTACGTTCATCGGGATCGTCGGACTGGGTAAACCGGACCAGCGCGACAAAGAACTCAGTTTCCTCCGGGCTGAGCGACAGTCCTTCAGCGAACTTTCGAGCCGTATCTTCGCGAATATTGCGTTTGCCGGAAATGAACAACTGGGCATAGTTCGGGGTACGAATGCCAGCAAAGCGGTGGAGTTGCCGATAACTGAACGACGGATCGCGCCGCTGCCGTGCTGCGATCAGCGCAGCCAGACATTCCCGCGCGTCGCGAAATCCCCAGATTGGTGGAAACTCGTCCATGGCTGCAGTTTACAGCATGCCCCAACAAATGAAAAGCTTTTTCCACTCAGGATGAAAACATAGCGCCAACTGTGTTTACACCCGTTGCGGGGCATCAGGCACCCGTAACCACGATCGCGAAGCCGTCCTCGTCATAGATGCGATCGAACAGTGCCTTGTACTTTTCTTCGACGGCCTTGCGCTTGACTTTCAGCGTCGGCGTGAGCTCGCCGGCCTCGACCGAAAAGTCGCGATCGAGAATGACGAAACGTTTGACCTGTTCGACACGCGCCAGGTCTTCATTGCCTCTGGCAATCGCCTCGCGGATCCGTTCGCGAATGCGTGGATCCGCAGATACCGCCGCAATCGTCTCGGCGAGACCCGGTGGATTCGCCGTCGGATCTTCTGTCAAGGCAGCAATCAGCGCGTCGCGATCCACGCCGTCGGGCAACAGGCCCTCGCGCGCGGCATACTCGACCGTCTCGACGGGTGACAGGGTGACGATTGCGCTTACATACGGCCGCCGATCGCCATGCGCGTGCACCTGACTGATCATCGGATCGCTTGCCTTGAGCGCGTTTTCGATGTTTGCCGGCGTCAGGTTCTTGCCACCCGCCGTGATGATGATATGCTTCTTGCGATCCACGATATAGAAGTAGCCATCATCGTCAACACGGCCAATATCGCCCGTGTGCAGCCAGCCCTCATCGTCGATCGCTTCGGCCGTCGCCTCGGGGTTCTTGTAGTACCCCTTGAACACGATCGGGCCGCGAACGAGGATTTCACCATCTTCCGCCAGCTTCGACTCGATGCCGTCCAATGGTCTGCCGACCGAACCGAGCCGAACCTGCCCGGGACGATTCATGTGGCTGACGGTCGTCGCCTCGGTCTGTCCATACACCTCGAAGACCGGGAAACCCGCCGCCCAGAAAAATTCGAGAATCTCATACGCAATCGGTGCCGCGCCGGTAATGAACTGTCGAACACGGCCACCAAAGACACCACGCAATTTGGAGAATACCAGACGGTCCGCGAGCCGGTACTGCAGTTCAAGCGTCCACGGCACCGGCTGACGCTGTTGCCAGCACTGCACATACGCGCGCCCGACTCGTTCAGCCCAACGAAAAATCTTCTGCCGCGCTGGCGGAGCCTCTTCGACGGCGCTCATGATCTTTGCATAGGCTTTCTCAAATATTCGTGGCACCGATCCGAATACGGTCGGACGCACCTCGACAATCTCCTCGAGGACCGCCGCGATACTCGATGCGAACGCCGTGCCCGTTCCCGCGTGAACCCGTCCGTAGAACGACAGAACACGTTCGGCGACATGGGCCATCGGCAGGAAGCTGAGCCCAAAGTCATCTCGGTCATTTGGTATGGACCGGCTGGAGGCCGCCAGCATTTCGAGAATATTGCGGTGTGTAATCATCGCGCCCTTCGGCGGACCGGTCGTTCCGCTTGTGTAAACGATGATCGCCGTATCATCCGGATCGATACCAGCTTCCACCGCGCGCGCATCAAAGTTACCTGCGTCCGTCGCAAGTACGTCCGCCATGGACACGAACCAGTCCGAAGCGTTTTTGGGAACCGAAACCGCTTCGGACTCCCAGACGACCACGGTTCGCACCTCGGGAATATGTTCCCGAATTTCCAGTAACCGATCTGCTTCGGCCTGTCCTTCAACGAAAACGATGCTGGCATCGGAATGCTCGAGCAGGTAGGCAAGCTGCATCGGCGCAAGTGTCGGATACGCGCCGACTGTCACGCAACCGGCCAGCAACCCGCCAATGTCAGCCAGGCACCACTCAGGCCTCGTCGAGCCGATGATGCAGACTTTGTCCTGTACACCGAGTCCCTGCGCACGAAGCCAGGCCGCAACCGCCTGCGCCTGCGCCCCGAACTCGGCGTAGGTCACCTTCATCCACTGCCCGCTCACCTTGCGCATCCAGGCCATTCGCGCCGGTGAGCGCTCAACGCGCGTCAGGAACATGTCCGCCAGCGTGCGGCTCGAATCCGCAAGATAATCCGGTGGATTCAGTCCGGTCCCGATCTGATCGAAGCGAACCATGTGGGCACACCTCCGTACGTGACTATCAACCATCGTTTGTCGACGGTTTCGCCTTTTTCCCGATTCGCCCTGATCCTAGCCGATGCAGTGAGTTGCGGCAAACTGCAGGCGATCGAACCGACCGCGCAAGTGTTGCAGCAGCATCGCTGCGGTGCTATAGTCAAACAGAGCGGCACAACGGGATTTCCGGACGGGTTATCTATGCACGAACCGCAACTGGTCATGTATGAGGAGGAGTTTCACAAGATCAACTCCATCCTCGAACGACTGGTACGAGAGTCGAACTCGAAGAGCATCTTTCTGGTGGATCGCAACGGTCAGCTGATTGCGCACACCGGTGACACCGAGCACATCGACTCCACCGCACTGGCCTCACTGACTGCCGGCAACATTGCGGCGACAGGCGGGCTGGCAAAGCTGCTTGGCGAAAACGAGTTTACGGTTCTGTTCCATGAGGGCGAACGGGACAACATCCATATCTCGCTCGTGCATCGTAAGGTGATCCTGGTGCTGATCTTTGATGAACGAAGCTCGTTGGGACTCGTACGTCTCCGCGTCAAGAAGGCCGGCGATGAACTGGCCAGGATCTTCGACGGATTGCTGCAAAAGGCAGAGCAGGGCGTCGGCGCCGGTGCGGACAGTCCGTTCGCGGAGATCACCGACGATGACATCGACAACCTGTTTCGCGACTGACCCGGTCGACGTGTAGCAGAGGCGAGACAAGACTCACATGTCCTTTATCAATTACAGCGCGCGTGAAATCAACACGAAGGTCGTCTACTACGGCCCGGGTCTGTGCGGCAAGACGACCAACCTGCAATACATCTTCAACGCGACGAATGAAGGCGCGCGCGGCAAGATGATTTCTCTGGCGACCGAGACGGAGCGGACCCTGTTCTTCGATTTCCTGCCACTCAACCTTGGCCAGATTCGCGGCTTCAACACGCGCTTTCATCTGTATACCGTTCCGGGGCAGGTTTTCTACGACGCGAGCCGCAAGCTGATCCTCAAGGGCGTGGACGGTATTGTGTTCGTCGCGGACAGCCAACGAGAACGATTCGATGCCAACATCGAATCGATCGAAAACATGTTCGACAACCTGCGCGAACAGGGCATCGACCCGAAATCGGTTCCCTATGTGATCCAGTACAACAAGCGCGATTTGCCAAATGCCGTGCCCGTCCAGGAACTGCGCGCCGCATTGAACAAGGACAATGTCCCGGATTTCGAAGCCTGCGCGCAGAGCGGAGAAGGTGTCTTCGAGACATTGAAGGGCATCGCGAAACTGGTGCTGCAAAAATTGCGCGAAGGCGCCGCAGGCTGACGCCGCTCCAACTGATTTTTTCAGACATTGCTGACGACCCTCGGGCGGGCGCACAGACGTTTGTGCGTCTGAATCGCCAGCGGGCGATGATCGCGACGCCGGATCGGCTGATCGATCCGGCATCGCTACTCGTCGCAGCCATCGTCCTTTGCCATTACTGCGCCTGGCGAACGATGGCGATCCGCCACCGACATGCCGACACCGGATATTGCGCAGTCGCAGAAATGATCCGGGACGATCCTCACATGCCATCACGCATATCGATACAGGTTTCCGGACCGCCACGCACACTTTCTCAGGCGGCCATCCGGGGCTGCGCGATGGCCGGCACCCTGAGCCTGCCGGTCGAATGGATCCTGGAAACACCCCCACATGGCACGTGAGCGAGATGTTCGCTAAGCTATCCGGCGGTTTCTGACCATCACGAGAGGACACGACACATGAACAAGGACCGCAAGCTCTCAGCATCGGAAATTTCGGAGCGCCTCGGCGCACTCGATGGCTGGACCGTCGACGGCGACCGACTGCACCGCTCCCTGACGTTTCCAGATTTTGCATCTGCGTTCGGGTTCATGACCACGGTTGCCCTCATCGCCGAGCAACTCGGCCATCATCCGGACTGGCACAACGTGTACAACCGCGTCGATGTCTACCTGACGACACACGACTGTGGTGGTATCAGCGAGCGCGACTTCGAACTGGCCGCACGCATCGACCAGATCCCGACACCCTGATCCAATCGCACCGAAGCCGGCGGAATACCGAGCACACATCCGCCACGGCGCGCTTCACAGACCCGGCACGGATCCGCAACGCGGCGACGCAACAGAATGCGCCAGCGCCGGCAGAGTGCTAGCATAAAATTGGTATGACCAATTTTCCAACGCCGCTGATGCGCCGCCGACGGCTCCTGACCGCAGCCGCGGGGCTTGCTGCAGCCGGAGGAGCACTCGGAACGCGCCTGCTCGGCAGCGGCGGCGTCCCGACAACGATGCGCCTACGCGAACTTTCCCCGCGAGAGGCCGCCACCGCCGCCCGGCTCGCGCCCGCGATTCTGCCCGAAGATACCCCGTTCCCGAACTGGGAAATCGCGGGCTACCTCGACAATTATGTGGCTGCGCTCGGCCACACCGAGCAGACCATGTTGCACGGCTTCCTGTTCGCGCTCGACCAGGGCACGCTGCTGGATGGATTCTGGACGCCGGCGCATCGCATGACACGGGAGGCCGCTGTCCGCGCCGTTCGCGCATGGGAAAACAGCCGCCTCGGCGCACGGCGCGACATGGCCAAGGGGTTCCGCCAACTCGTTGGCTTTGCGTGGCTGGCGCAGCCCGATACGCGCCAGCGCTACGGCATCGCCCGTACTTGTGGCTCCGGCACTACTTCGTTTCTTCCCGAGACTCACGCATGACCGCCAACGGCATCATCGACGGCGCCCGCGCACAAGCCCCCCTGCGGGAACGCACGCAGGTCGTCGTGATCGGCTCCGGCGCCGGCGGCGCCAACGTCGCCTTGCGCCTCGTAGAACAAGGGATTCGCGTCATCCTGCTCGAACTCGGCGATCAGTATCGCCCGGAAGACTTTTCGCAGGAGCCGGCGGCTGCGACAACGATGTTGTGGCGTGAATTCGGCATGCGCATGGCGTCAGGAGACACGCACTTTCCCGTTCCCGGTGCCAATGCCCTGGGAGGTTCCACCGTGATCAACGCGGGAATCTGTTTTCGGCCTCCAGAACATATGGTCCGCCTCTGGCACGACGAACATGGCGCCGCATGGGCAACCGCCGACCGCCTCAACCCGGTCGTCGACTGGGTGTGGGAGACGATGGCGGTCCGACCGGTCCCCGAGCCGTTCCTTGGCAACCACAATCTGGCGGCCCGTGACGCGTTTGCGGCCATGGGCTGGCAATATGGCGTCATCGACCGCAATGCACCGGGATGCGTCGGCTGTGGCGTCTGCTACTTCGGCTGCCCATCCGGGGGCAAGCGCAGCGTCGACAAGGCCCAGATACCGGCCGCCATCGAACTTGGTCTGCGCGTCATCACCCGGGCCCGCTGCGACCGCGTTCTCGTTGACGGCGGTCGCGCGACGGGCGTAGAAGGCGTACTGCTCGACCGCAGTGGACGCAACAGGCGCACGACATTTCACATCGACGCGGACGCGATTGTCGCTTCATGCGGCGGCATTGACACACCGATCCTGCTTCAGGAGAGTGGCCTGGCGAACATCGACGATGGGGTCGGCGCCCAGTTTCACGTGCATCCGGGGACGGGCTGCGTCGCAATCCTGCCGGATCGCGAAACCGAGATCTGGCGCGGGGTGCCTCAGGGAATCTACTCGGATCAGTTCGTCGAAGACGGCTATCTTTTCGAAAGCTCCAACCTCCCCGCATCGGCCTTCTTCACCCTGGGCGTCCGCGCCGGAGAAAATCCGGACAAGTGGATGAAGCTGTACCGGCACATCGCGCTTGCGGGCGGAATGATTCGCGACGAAAGCCCGGCCACGGTGACCCGTGACGCACTCGGTAAGTCATCGGTCAAGATGCATTTCACTGATCGAGACCTCCGCAAAGCCGTTGAAGCAATGCGCAATGTCGGACGCGCCTATTTCGCGATCGGCGCAAGTGCCGTGTTGCCGAGTATTGCTGGCGTCGGGCTGTTGCGCTCACCGCAGGAACTGGATCGCGCGCTGGCCCGCGTCCGCAGCGCGGCCGACCTCGATCTGTACGGTAGTCATCCCCAAAGCACCGTGCCCTTCCACCATGACCCCAAACGCGCGCCGCTGCGACCTGATTTTGCGCTGCACCGCTACCCGAACGTCTTTGTCGCGGATGCATCGGTATTCCCGGTCGCTCTGGGGGTCAACCCGCAGATCACGATCATGGCACTTGGCAGAATCGCCGGAGACTACGTCGCAGCAGCGCTCTGAGGCCGGCTCTTCCCTGCAATTCCCCGCGCCTGATGACTGCTACCATGGGATGTATATGCGGTCATTCCCGATCCAGTATCACGAGCCCCTGTTTCGGCCGCCGAGCGAAGCGAACAGCCTGATCCTTCAGGTGACCCTGGGCTGTTCGTGGAACCGTTGCACCTTCTGCGAAATGTATACGAGCAAATCGTTTCGTCCACGTCCGTTCGCAGAGATCGACGCCGAAATCAAAGCGGTCGCTCGTCGCTATCGTGGCATCCGCAAGGTCTTTCTCGCGGACGGCAATGCACTCGTTCTGTCGAATCGCCGGCTGCTGCCGATCCTTGCATCAATCCGGCGCGAGCTGCCGGATGTCGAACGCATCAGCAGCTACGCCATGCCCGCCGATGTGCTGCGCAAGAGCGATGACGAACTGCGCGAACTGGTCGAGGCCGGGCTGACCCTGATCTACGTCGGCGTCGAATCGGGTAACGACGAGGTGCTTCGCCGCGTCCAGAAGGGTCAGACGCAAGCCGAGTCGATCGAGGCGTTACAACGCGCCGGTCGGGTCGGCTTGCGGCGTTCGGTGATGATTCTCAACGGACTCGGGGGCACGACACTGCTCGAACAGCACGCAATCGACAGCGCGCACGTGCTGAACGAAACCCAACCCGAGTTCGCGGCCACGCTGGTCGTCTCCTTCCCGCTCGGCGACCAGCGATTCCGCGCATCCTTCGGGCCCGACTGGCGGCTTCCCGACCAGCGACAGTTGTTCGAGGAAGTTGCGCTGCTGCTCGCAAACTGCCAACTGGAGCGGACGGAGTTTCGCAGCAATCATGCGTCCAATTACCTGGTACTGAAGGGCACGCTCAATCGTGATCGCAACCGCCTGCTTGCGCAGGTTCGGCGCGCGATCGAGGCGCCTGATCAGGTTCCCCTTCGCCCGGAATGGGCACGAGGTCTGTAACGCAAAGCACTGCCCGTTTTTCGAAAGACCGTGCGCATCCGACGTGGCTCCGCGTACAATATCAGTACTGAGTTCCATTTCCCATGACAACTGGATTCTCCCATGTCCACCGATCCATCCCGGATTCGCAACATCGCGATTATTGCGCACGTCGACCACGGCAAAACAACCCTGGTCGACGGCATGCTGCGCCAGGCCGGTCTGTTCCACGAAAAGCAGCAGGTTGCCGAGCGCATCCTCGACTCGAACGACCTCGAACGCGAGCGTGGCATCACGATCTTCTCCAAGAACGCATCGATTCGCTGGAACGATCTGAAAATCAATATTGTCGATACCCCCGGCCACGCCGACTTCGGCGGTGAAGTTGAACGCGCGCTGCGTATGGTCGATGGCGTCATTCTGCTGGTCGACGCCGCCGAAGGCCCGATGCCGCAGACGCGCTTCGTGCTCGGCAAAAGCCTGCAACTTGGACTACACCCAATCGTCGTCATCAACAAGACGGACCGGCCCGATGCGCGCATCGCGGAGGTCGAAGACGAAGTGCTCGATCTGTTCATCGCGCTCGGCGCCAGCGAGGAGCAGATCGAGTATCCGACGCTGTACGGATCCGGTCGCGGCGGTTATCTGGGGCGCACGCCCGATACGACGGACGGGGACCTCACGCCCCTGTTCGAGACGATCGCCCAAACCGTGCCGCCGCCACCGTGCGACCCGGATGGCCCGTTCCAGATGCTGGTGTCGAATCTTGAATACAGCGACTATGTCGGCCAACAGATCGTTGGTCGCATCGAGCGCGGAGTCTTGCGTAAAGGTCAGACGATCTGCCTGCTTCGCGAGGGCGGCGAGCCGACGCGCGCCCGGATCACGAAGCTGGAAGTCTTCGACGGCCTTGGGCGCGGCGAAGTCGACGAAGCCGGTGCGGGAGACATCATCGTCGCAGCCGGTATCGATGACGCCGACATTGGCGACACGCTCTGTGACCCCGAACACCCGGAGGCGCTACCCGCTCTGCGTGTCGAACCACCGACGATTGCCGTTGAGTTTCGCATCAACGATTCTCCGTTCGCAGGACAGGAGGGCGATTATGTCACCAGCCGCCAGCTTCGCGACCGTCTCTTTCGCGAGGCCCTGTACGACCGCGCGTTGATCGTCAGCGAAACCGACCAGGCGGACACATTCCGTGTCGCTGGCCGCGGCGAACTGCACATCGCCGTACTGATCGAAAAAATGCGCCGTGAAGGATATGAATTCTCCGTGTCGCGACCCGAGGTGCTGTTCCGCGATGGTGAGAACGGCCGCGAGGAGCCGTTCGAGGAACTGATCTGTGATGTCCCTGAATCCGCAAGCGGCAACGTCATCGAACGTCTGGGCCGCCGCAAGGGGGTGTTACAGGACATGAAGCACAATGGGGATCGCGTCCGTCTGACCTTTCAGATTCCGACCCGCGGCATCATTGGCTTCCGCACCGAGTTCCTGAGTGCGACCCGCGGCGAGGGCCTGATGAGCCATCGCCTGACGGGCTTCGGCCCCTGGCAGGGCGCGATCGAGGGTCGCAACCGCGGCGCCCTGATCTCGATGGACCGGTGTGAAACGGTTCCGTATGCCCTGTTCCAGTTGCAGGACCGGGGCGAGTTTTTCGTGCCGCCGGGTACGCCGGTCTACGGCGGCATGATCGTCGGAGAATACAACAAACCCGGCGACCTGATCGTCAACGTCGGCAAGACGAAAAAACTGACCAACGTGCGCGCGTCTGGTTCGGACGACAACGTACTGCTGTCACCACCACGCAAAATGGATCTCGAGCAGTATCTCGAGTTCATCAACGATGACGAGCTGATCGAGGTCACCCCGAAGGCGCTTCGCGCGCGCAAACGGGTGCTGGATCACGAGAAACGCAAGCAGTACAACAAGAAGCGCGTCGCCTGAGGCCTCGGGGGCGCGCGTCGAGGCGCGGGCGGCTGCCGTCAGAAGACGCCAATCTTGTGCAGAAAGACGATCAGCACCAGCACCGGTGTCACGAAGCGCAACACCTGGAGCCAGGCCGCGATCAGCCCCGCTGATACGCCCGGCCCCAGACCGCCCTCGGCCCGCGCACGATCGAGTACCCAACCCGTGTAGATCGCGATGCCGAGACCGCCGATCGGCAACATGTAATTGGTGCTGATCTGATCCATAAAATCGAAGAAACTGCCATATAACGCCGACGGAACGCCCAGCAGAAAAATGATTCCGCCAATGCCTCCTGCCGCGACCTTGCGATCCAGCCCGACTTCATCGTGGAAAAACGCGACGGCCACCTCGAGCAGACTGATCGCACTGGTCAGCGCGGCGAATGACAGCAGCAGAAAGAATACGCAGGCCACGAGCTGGCCGCCCGTCATCTGGATGAACGCCAGTGGCAATGTCTTGAAGATCAGTCCCGGCCCGGCGCCAGGCTCCATGCCGAACTGAAAGACGATCGGAAAGATCACCATCCCGGCCAGCAGCGCGATCACCGTATCCAGAATCACGATCCATGTTCCGGCTCGAACCAGATTCGCGTCCCGCCCGAGATAGGAGCCATAGGTGATCATCGCACCCATGCCCAGGCTCAGCGTGAAAAAGGAATGCCCCAGAGCCTCGAGTACTGCATCGGGCGTCAACTTGCTGAAGTCGGCCGCAAACAGGAAACGGGCGCCGTCGCGAGCAGCATCCAGCGTCAACGCGTAGATGAACAGCCCGAGCAGCATCATCAGCAAGGCGGGCATCAGGATGTCGCTCCACCGTTCAATCCCCTTGTGTACACCGCCGGACACGATCGCAATCGTTACGCCCATGAAGATCGCGTGCCAGACAATCTGCTCGGTCGGATTCGCATATAGTTCACTGAACAGTCCGCCGATCATTGCAGGGTCAGCGCCAGCTGCGATCACGCCCATCACCGAGCGGGCAAAAAATGCCAGGGCCCAGCCCGCGACAACGCTGTAGAAGCTCAGAATGACAAATGCGGATGCGACACCGAGCCAGCCGACGAGTTGCCACCCGGAGCGGCTGTGTTCGAGTTCACGGAAGGCACCAACCGGATCACGCTGCGACAGCTTCCCCAGTAGCAGTTCGGCCAGCATGATGGGCATACCGACAACGGCAATACATCCCAGATAGACGAGTACAAAGGCACCGCCACCGTACTCACCCGTAATGTAGGGGAATTTCCAGATGTTGCCCAGGCCGATTGCGCTACCTGCGGCGGCCAGCACAAAGCCGACCCGCGAGGCCCAGTGTCCGCGACCGGAATGCATGTTCGTCCCTTTCCGTAGAGGCGATTCTGGCTGTCAAGATGCATTAGAATAACAAACCTTAACCGGGAACTCCGAACGGAGCACATTGCACATGACCGCGCACGAACGACTCTATCTCGACGCGAACGCAACCACGGCCCCGCTTCCGGAGGTGGTGACTGCGGTGCATGATGCACTCACCCGGACCTGGGGCAATCCGTCGAGTCTCCACGAAGAAGGACGTACGGCGCGACGGGCGCTACGCCAGGCGACCGAACAGGCGGCGGCACTGCTGGGCTGCCCGCCCGAATGGCTGACCTGGACCAGTGGCGGCACGGAATCACTGAACACCGCGGTAGCGGCACTCGCCGAAGCAACAACGTCTGCGCGACGTACTGTACTGACCACCGGCGGAGAGCACCCGGCGGTACGCCAGGCGCTGGCACGTTGCACGGCACGCGGCCAGTTCGAGGTTGAGCTGCTGCCGACCGACGAACTGGGGCGCGTGACTGCCGAAGACCTCGCCGCCCGGCTCAACCGTCGCGACGATGTGGCTGGCGTTGTGGTGATCGGGGCGCACAACGAAACAGGCGGTGTGCAACCACTTGCGGCGATTGCCGAACTCTGCCTGGCGCACGAGATTCGGTTGATCGTCGATGGCGTGCAGTGGACGGGCAAACGTCCGATCGCCCTTGCCGATGCCGGTATTGATGCGTGGGCTGTCAGCGCGCACAAGTTCGGTGGCCCAAAGGGCGTCGGTCTGCTGGCAGCGCGTCCGGGCTGGATCGATGCGCCCCTGATCGTCGGCGGACCGCAGCAGCGGCGGCGCCGCGCCGGTACCGAAAACATCCCCGGCATCGTTGGCGCCGGCGTCGCCTGCGCACTGGCCGAGACAGAGATGCAATCGCGAGAACAGCGCTGGACGACGTTGCGAGATGAGCTGATCGCGGGCCTGCGCGCCTGGCCCGATGTCGACATGCTCTACGATCCCGATGGTCTGGCGCAAACGCTCCTGCTCGCGCTCCCCGACTGGAGCGGCAGCATGCTGGCGCAACGGCTCGACTTGGAGGGCATCGCCGTCAGTACGGGAAGCGCCTGTTCTTCAGGGGCAACGCGCGCCTCTGACGCGTTACTGGGACTCGGCCATGATGAGCATCTGGCCGAGCGCTGGATCCGCATTTCATTTCCGCCGCGCGCCCCCCGGGACGCGGCTTCCCGCCTGCTTCAGACGCTGAGGTCGATCCTCACCTCCTGAACCGCGGCCAGGATCGCGCCCTTCAGTCGGAAGATGACGACGACTGGCTGCTTGAGTCGCCACTACCCGAATCAGAGGAACCGCCCGATGAACCGCCGCTGGCGTAATCCGTCTTATACCAGCCGGTCCCCTTCAACACGAAGGCGCTCGGCGAAATCAGCCGCACGACGGGTGCATCCGGCTTGCCACACGCCTCGGTTGGCTGCGCCGCCCGTTCGACGACCTCCGCACAGGTCTTGAGATGATCCTCGGTGATCGCCTGACGGACTTCGGTCACCTTTCCACACGACTCACATTCGTACTCGTAAATCGGCATGGTGCGTTCTCCTTGGTTGTGTCCGCGTTGTCAGGCCTGCGCCGACGCTGAATCCGCGGCCGACTTCCGCGACCGTGTCCGGCCGCCGCGTTTCTTTTTTTCGGCGGGCGATGTCCCGGTGCTCTGCTCCAGCGCCAGCTTGAGCACTTCGTCCATGGTATCAACGAAGTGGAACGTCAGTCCGTTGCGAATCTCTTCGCTGACATCGACCAGATCCTTTTCGTTCTTGCTCGACATAATGATCTCCGAGATGCCCGCACGCGCGGCCGCGATGACCTTTTCCTTGATGCCGCCAACCGGCAGGACATTGCCACGCAACGTGATCTCCCCTGTCATCGCCACCTGGCTGCGCACCCGATGGTGGGTCAGCAGACTGACGAGTGCAGACAGAATCGTGATTCCGGCACTGGGCCCGTCCTTTGGAATCGCACCGGCCGGGACATGGACGTGAATGTCGTTGGTCTCGAAAATTTCCGGATCGATATCCAGGGCTTCGGCGTTGGCGCGGATCCACGACAACGCGAGCTGGGCCGATTCCTTCATCACATCGCCGAGCTGCCCGGTCAGTACCAGGCGACCCTTGCCCTTCATCCGTGTCGCTTCAATAAACAGAATATCGCCACCGACCGGCGTCCAGGCGAGACCAACCGCCACGCCGGGCACCTTGAGTTGCTCGGCCAGATCCTTGAAAAACTTGACGGGGCCAAGGTAGGTCATGACTTTCTCTGCGTCAATCGTCACCTTGTCGCGTTGTTCCTCTACGATCTCCCGGGCGGCCCCGCGAAACAGCGACGCGATCTCACGCTTGAGGTTCCGCACGCCAGCCTCGCGCGTGTAGCCATCGATGACCAGTTCGAGCGCGTCATCCGTCAGCTCGATCTGCTCCGGCTTCAGTCCGTGGTTTTCGAGTTCTTCGGGCACGATGTGCTTGCGCGCGATCTGGAATTTCTCGTTCTGCGTGTACCCCGACAGTTCGATGACTTCCATCCGGTCCAGCAGCGGTCCCGGAATCGTGTCGACCCGGTTGGCCGTCGCAATAAACAGGACGCGACTCAGGTCATACGGGATTTCGAGATAGTGGTCACTGAACGTGTCATTCTGCTCGGGATCGAGCACTTCCAGCAGGGCGCTCGATGGATCACCGCGAAAATCCTGGCCAATCTTGTCGATCTCGTCGAGCACGAAGACCGGGTTGACTTTCCCGGACTTTTTCATGCCCTGGACGATCCGGCCAGGCATTGCACCAATGTATGTGCGTCGATGACCACGGATTTCGGCTTCGTCGCGCACCCCGCCCAGGCTCATCCGCACGAACTCGCGCCCGAGCGCGCGTGCAATCGACTTACCCAGGCTGGTCTTGCCGACCCCGGGCGGGCCGACCAGGCAGAGGATCGGACCACGCAGATCGTTTTTCAGCTTCAGCACCGCCAGATACTCGATCAGACGCTTCTTGACCTTGTCGAGACCGTAGTGGTCGGCGTCGAGCACCTCTTCGGCATGCCGCAGGTCAAGGTTGTCCTGCGTCGCGTCGGCGTCTGTCCATGGCAGATCGAGAATCCAGTCGAGATAGGTGCGAATGATCCCGTGTTCGGGACTCTGCGGAGGCGTGCGTTCGAGTCGCCGCAGCTCCTTCATTGCGACCTCGCGGGCCTCGTCGGTCAG
>RFIY01000178.1 GCA_003695505.1 Candidatus Dadabacteria bacterium
CCGCGGAATCGGGCCCGCTGGATGCGCAGACCAATCACATTGCCGTCGGCATCGACGACCAGTCGCTCTCCGCGACTGAACGGCCAGACGTCGATGCCCCGCTTGCGCACGGCGTCCTTGAGTCCCTGAAAGATGACGCTGCCGGTCAGACCGTGCCCGAGAGGACGGTGACCGCGCGGCGCGGGTTCCGCCTTTTCGTTATAGGGCCAGCAGATCTCGTTCCCCGAAAAGTAGAGTGTGCAGTCGTCGGGCGGATAGGAGGTCTTGTATGCCTTCCCGCTGGCAACGAACGGAATCCCGTGCCCCTTGAGCCACTCGAAGTTGTCGCGGCTCTGCTCGCAGAAGGCGCGCAGAACCTCGTCGCTGACGACGCCGTCGGCCTCCTGTTTGACGTACCTGAACATGTTCTCGGGGTCATCGTTGTAGCCGGCCTTCTCCTGCAACTCCGTGCCGCCGCCGGCATAGAAAATCCCGCCGCTGAGCTTCGTCGATCCGCCACCACGAAAGCGATCGACGAGCAGCACCTTCGCGCCGTTGTCGTGCGCCTCGATCGCGGCCGCGGAACCGGCGCCGCCAAAGCCGACGACGACCGCGTCGAAAGTTTCGTCCCAGGCGTGCAACACGCCATGTTCGTCCGTGACGCCCTGATCGTTGCCGCTGAGCGGCTGAGGGGGACGGCTGTCGAGATCCATGTGCATCCTCCTGTGTCGCGCCCGACGTGGGCCGGCAGATTGGAACGCGAACAGTTTACCAAATGGTCAACAAGTTCCCATTACGGGCACGGCACACCGGTTCCCTGCAGGCCGCAGTAGCCATCCGGATGGCGCACAAGGTATTGCTGGTGGTACGTTTCGGCGTAGTAAAACGTCCCGGCGGCGCGGATTTCCGTTGTCACCCGACCGAGGCCGGCCTTTTGCAGCGCCGCTTCGTAATCACGGCGGCTGCGCCGGGCGAGCTGGAGGTCGGCCTCCTTCAGCGTGTAGATGGCCGAACGATACTGCGTGCCGACATCGTTTCCCTGCCGCATGCCCTGCGTCGGATCGTGTACTTCCCAGAACACGCGCAGGAGGTCGCCCAGACGGAGCGTATCGGGATCCCAGATGACCCGCACGACTTCCGCGTGCCCGGTGCGGCCGCTGCAGACGTCTTCGTAGGAGGGATGTGCCGTCACCCCGCCGGCATAGCCGACGGCCGTCAGCCAGACCCCTTCGACTTGCCAGAAACGCCGCTCCGCCCCCCAGAAGCACCCCATGCCAAACCAGATCTCGCCAAATCCGGGCGGTGCTGGCACATCGAGGCGCCGACCAAAAACCAGATGTGGCTCGGACGGGATCAGCGGTGTGTCGCGGTCAGGCAGCGGCCGCTGCGGCATCCGGATCCGATCGCGGTCCGAAAACATCAACGGCGCACCGGAGCCAGCCGTGACAATACGGCCTGGTACCCCGTTGGCGCCAGGCGCTGCATCAGGTCAATCGCAACCGCATCCGGGCCAATCAGCACGCGCCGCTGGTTGCGCCGCACACCGCGGAGGATCGCCCTGGCGGCCTGCTCCGGTGACGTGCGAGCGACCTTGTCGAAGTCCGGCCCGATGGACGCCGGATCCCGTTCCAGCGGCCCCAGTCCGCCAACGCGGGCACTGCGTGCGATATTGGTGCGAATGCCGCCCGGATGCACGCACGTCGCGCTGACGCCGCAGCGCTCGATGTCCAGCTCTTCGCGCAAGGCCTCCGTAAAACCACGCACCGCGAACTTTGCGGCGTTATACACGGACTGGGTCGGGACGCCGATCAGTCCAAACACGCTGGAAATGTTGACGATGTGCCCCTCGCCCGCGGCCTTGAGGTGCGGCAGGAAGGCCTTCGTGCCGTACACGACGCCCCAGAAATTGATGTTCATCAGCCACTCGAAGTCTTCCCACTCGACATCACTCACCGTGGCGCCGAGGGCCACGCCGGCGTTGTTGATCACCAGATTGACCGTTCCAAACCGATCCAGCACGGCATCGGCATGCGCAAATACCGCGTCGCGATCCGCGACATCGAGCTTCGCGTCGAGAACATCGACACCCTGGCCGCGCAAGCGGTCCGCAACCTCGGCCACGCCTGCTTCGTTGATATCCGATATCGCAAGGCGCGCACCGCGCCGCCCCAGTTCCTCGGCGAGCGCCCGACCAATACCTGACGCCGCACCGGTAACCACCGCGACCCGATCCCTGAATGTCCGCATGTTTCCAGCTCCTGTATAAAAAGTGAGTTCTGTAGCCACAAGATACTGGCCAACAGTCAGCAAGATTCAGCATAGCAGACCACCGACCACGCCCCGACTGGATCATATCCAAAATCAAACATGAATTTTTTCCATATGGTCAAACTCCATGGTATGCTATGAGCCTAACGGATGTTAGCCTGGACAGGAGGAGCCCCCATGCTGCAGACCGCACCGTTGTCGACACCGCACGTCGAAGTCGATTCCAATCGTGCCCGCGAATTCACCAACGTGCGTCCATTTGAAGAAATCCCCGGACACCCCGGCTGGCCGGTTCTTGGGAATACCATCCCGATGATGGCGACGCCGGTGACCTTTCTGGAGAACTGGTACAAAAAATATGGCCCGATTTCGCGCACGCGGTCGGTGGGCGTCGATATCCTGCTGTTGCTCGGTCCGGAACTGAACCGCCTGATCCTGCTCGACCCCCACGAGGCCATCTCGAGCCGTCAGGGGCTCAGCTTCTACATGGATCCGTTCTTCAAGGACGGGCTCGTGCTGCTCGACTTCGACGAGCATAAACTGCATCGCGGGATCATGATGTCGGCCTTCCGCAAGGAGCGGCTGGCGGAATACCTGAACCTGATGAACCCGGTCATCGACGACCATACCGATCGCTGGATGCAGACCCGCGGCGGCCGCCCTCTGGATCGCCGCACCTTCTACTTTTTCCCGAATTTCAAGCACATGGCGCTGCAGATCGCAACGCGTGTCTTTATGGGACATGAGCTGGACGCCAACGGCGACAAGCTGATCAAGGCGTTTCAGGATGTCGTTGCCGCGAGCGTCGCCGTCGTGCGCAAGCCGATTCCTGGCACCGCGTACTACCGCGGCATCAAGGCGCGTGAAATGCTCGAAGACTATTTTTACAGTCACATTCCCGAAAAACGCGCCAACCCGGGCCACGACCTGTTCAGCCAGCTCTGCATCGCGGAAGACGACGACGGCAACACCTTTACCGACGAGCAGATCGTCAACCACATGATCTTCCTGATGATGGCCGCGCACGATACGACGACGATGACGACGACCCGCGTCGTCTACCACCTCGCCAAGCATCTCGACTGGCAGGAAAAAGTTCGTCAGGAGTGCCGGGCGCTCGAAACGGATTTTCTGACACCGGATCATGTGATGGACTTGCCGAACCTGGAGATGGTCATCAAGGAAGCGCTGCGCCTCTGTGCTCCGGTGCCGGGCCTGCCACGCAAGACGATCAAGGACCTCAACATCGGCGGCTACTTCGTACCGGCCGGCACGCAGGTCCAGGTCGACATGCGGCACACCCACTATATGGATGAGTACTGGGATGATCCACACGAATTTCGCCCGGAGCGCTACGCCGAAGGCGGCATCGAAAACAAGGCGCACCGCTACGCCTGGCTGCCGTTCGGCGGTGGTGCCCACAAATGCATCGGACGCCATTTCGGACTGTATCTGATTCGGGCCGTCGTACACCAGCTCACCCAGAAATATCGCTGGCATGTGCGTCCGGGTTACAAGATGCCGCTCAAGAACCCGGGGCTGCCGATGCCGGCGGACGGCTTTCCGGTGACGTTCGAGCGACTCTGAGCGGCCAGACCCGGATGATCACTTCACGCGGACCCCACCCGACATCAACAAGCAGGCGGGGGGGCCGCTGCTGATCGTCCGGGAAAACATATGTGTCGATCAGACACATTGTGAAACCGAAGGCCGGCCGCCGCGCTGGCCTTCGGTTTCGCACGGGCATCTGCCCCCCCGGAACAAAAGCGCGAACCAATCGCGCACGCAGCGTAGTCACAACTCACGACGCTCGTAACCAGACTCCGGCAACTGGAGAAAGGTCCGAAGCATCGATGCCTCTTGACCGATCGTTTTTGCGTTGTTCAGAACACCGCCAGCGCCGTGACTCCAGCCCCCGCATGGCGTGCAGCGGTACGACCGGCGCATATGTCACAATAGTAGCCCGTGCATCGTCTGTTGTGTTGAATCACGTCGAATCGCGGAGTACTTTATCCGATGACAACGACCGTCAAAGAGGACAGCGCAGAAAACACATTTGTTTCCCGCCGAAAGAAGCTTTTCCTCATTGCCTACCGCATGACGGGTTCGATCTGTGACAGTGAAGACCTCGTCCAGGATGCGTGGCTACGCTGGCAACGCACAGGAGCCAGCCAGGCAAGAGATGCGGATCGTTACCTTACGCGAATCATTGTCAATCTTGCGCGTGACCACCTCGTGTCCGCGCGCCGCCAACGTGAGCGCTACATCGGGACGTGGCTGCCAGAGCCACTGTTAGCGGAGCCTTCGCGAGCGGAAGAGGGATTGATTGAAGAAGAAGCTATCCGCTTCGCCTTGCTCCATATTTGTGAGGCGCTCACGCCGAATGAGCGCGCCGTATTCGTCCTTCGTGAGTGTCTCGAACTCGACTTTCGCACAATCGCTGCGTTACTCGCACTCTCTCCGGCAAACTGCCGGAAACTCGCCCAGCGCAGCCGCGACAAGCTTCGCGCGCACCGAGAGATTGCTCCGAGGGATGCACCAGCGGATCTGTTACTTGCATTTTCCGAAGCAGCACGCAGCGGCAATCCCGATGCTCTGATTCGTTTGCTTCGCGATGACGCGGTGTTGTTGAGTGACGGTGGAGGCAAGGCCCTCGCCGCCCTGCACCCTGTACGGTCGCCCCTCCCGATTGCCCGTTTTTTCTCCGCGACTGCCCGGGCACTGCGACCCGAAGACCTGCACCCAATCCTCGTCAATGGAGCTGCGGGACTCCTCGCTACGCCTACGAATCAGCCGTGCACCTGCCTGACAGCCACGATCGATCACCCTGGGCGAATCACCACGATCTATCTGTTACGCAATCCCGACAAAATTCACATACCGGGACACGGAATCTGAACCAACCTTGTGGCAATAGGCGTCGGCTCCTCGCTTACCGTCATCTGCCTGCATCTCACTGCTATCCCTCCTGTAATCTGGGAGGCAGGCAGCGACACCGTGCGCCTGCAGCGCCTGTCACAATCAGTGACGGTTATATCGTCATACAGGGTATGAATCCCGCTTACCCGGAGGGACCATCATGCCCACTGCTTATCCAGTCCGATTCTTACACCGTCACCTCAAAAGGATGCGCGGGCTACAGGCAGCCACAGGCCTGTACCTGGCCGGCTTTCTGTTTCTCCATCTGAGCACGACACTTGCGGCATTTGCCGGTCCGCGCCGACAGCAAGAGTGGCTGGATCTCGTTCGCGAAATCTATCAGAGTCCCATGCAGGAATTGGCTTTACTAACTATGCTGTTCCTGCATGCTGTCAGCGGAGTGTTGATACACCGTCTCCGACCGGGCCCGGTGAAACGGCGCACTCCGATTCCGTTGCACCGGCGCGCTGGCCGGGGGCTGGCTGCCGTTGTTTTTTTGCATGTACTTGGCACGCGGGCACCCGTCTGGTTTGGTGGAATCGCCGTCGATGTTTCGTACGTCTCCTACAGCCTGGAACGGTATGGCGCTTTCTTCTACCCATACTACACCCTGCTGTTCACCGCAGGTATCGTTCACCTCGCTGGTTCCTTGCCGCGCGCGCTGAAACGGCTGTGGCCGCGCGCGTGGGCACGCCTCCCTGTTCCGGCCCCGTCCTTCCTGCCTCGACTCGCTGTGACAGCCGCCACCATCGGATTCCTCGCGTTGGCCTCGGCAGGTGGTCTGTGGTACCCGGTTGCTCGTGTGAACTACCCCCGGTACGACGCCTGGTTCGCGTCCTGGTTTGGCACCGCTCCACGGAGCGAACAACTCCGCCCGGTCACACCCGCAGGTAGAACTGCTCTCCCATTCCGAACACGTCGTCGAACGCGACCGGGTCGGCGCCTGCCGGTCGCACGACACCGTTGATCCGGCCAAAGGGACCCCGATAACGCGATTCGATCAGCAGCGCGTTGAGGCGCAGATCGCCGGGCACCTGGACATCGAACGTCAGATCGACATCGCCGCGATCGTCGCGGACGACCCAGCGCTCTTCGCCTGCGGTCTGGCTGCGCTCGAAGCAAACCGGCGGCAGCGCGTGGCAGCGGCCATCGACCCAGCATGCGTTTTCGTTGTAGCGTTGCGGATCACGCGATGCGTTGCGTGTCAGATTCAGACCAATCCATGAGCCGTCCGTCTGGCGAACCGCCGTCGTCAGCCAGTCCCAGCGCATCACATAGCCATAGAAGCCCCGATGGTCGTCCATCATCAGAGCCGTATCATCCTCGGACCAGGTTTCCTGTTGGTCACCACAGGAGATCCGGCCCGCGACCGGCAGGATGCCTTTTTGCGAATACATCGCGCGACCCGGGCGCAGTGGAATCGCGACGACGAGCGGTTCCAGGCCTGATGCATTCGCCACCGCGTCGATGGTCAGCCGTTCCCCTTTGCCGACGTCCACGTCGCAGGCAATCTCGATCCGGTCCTGCGCGAGCCGATTGCGAAAGCTGATCGAGCCTCCGCGCCCGCGCCACTGCATAGCCGAATCGAGCAACTGCTCCGGCGCATCAAAAGCCCATGGCGGAAGCTGTCGTTCGAACAGGACCTTCCGCTGCGACGTACGATCGAATGCCTTGACCTGCGCCAGCGCCAGCAGGCCCGTGTGAAACAATGCAATGTTGACGAACCAGCCCGGGCTGGTGATCTGGAAGGCCTGCCAGCGTTTCAGTCTGGACCGCAATACAGGTCGCGGCAGGCGATTGGCGGCCTCGAGAAGATTGACCCTGGGAAAGGGGCGGTCATACCGGCCAAATCGTACACTGCCATCGACGACAAGAGGCTGATTCTGGGGTTCCATGTTGCATCTCCACAGGTGGTGGTGTCGATCGATCCGCACCGACGATCCGGTATCATGGTGGGCATGTCTGACACATCGGTCAACTCCACGCGCCTCGCGGCCGTCCTGACGGCGATCGACGAGGCCAACACCGCCGATCCGAAGCAGGTTCCGACAGACGACGGGCCGCTACCGGCGGCGCTCGTCTACGGTCGCCGAATGAGCGCCGAGCTGGCCGACCTCGTACCCGACGCCGGCGAACCATTGCAGATCGCCGTGCGCGGTCAGCACATCGAACGTTTTCGTCGACCGCGTGACCAGTATCCGATGACGCGCGAGGGGTATCTGGCCTGGCGACGCGATGCGGCCCGCTTTCACGCCGAGCGGCTGGCCGAACTGATGCGCGACGCCGGCTATGATCAGCCGACGATCGAACGCGTCGGCCAGATCGTGCGCAAACAGAACATCAAGCGTGACCCCGATGCACAGGCGCTCGAGGACTGCGCTGCCCTTGTATTTCTGCGCCATGAGCTCGACGATTTCATCTGCGCGCACCCCGAGTACGATGAGCAACGCATGCTGCGCATCCTGCGCAAGACGTGGAAAAAGATGTCGCCGGCCGGCCACGATCGTGCGCTGGCCATTGCGTTCAGCGATATCGCGGCGCCGTGGATCAAAAAGGCGCTGGCCGAAACGGAGACAGCATGAAGGCCATATGGGTTGACCGACTGGCAACAGACACGTCCGCCGTTGTCGTGCGCGACAGCGAGCCACCAAAGCCCGGACCCGGGCAGGTGCTGATTCGCGTCCATCGCGCGCCGATCAACCCGTCGGATTTCAACTACATTCACGGGACCTACCGGGACGCGCTGGAGCGGTTGATCTGGAACCGCTCGCGCAGTGCCGATGACCCGGTCTGGTTCGACCCCGAACGCACCACCCCCTGCCCCGAACCGCCTTATATCCTCGGTGGAGAAG
>RFIY01000179.1 GCA_003695505.1 Candidatus Dadabacteria bacterium
CCTGGCACCAGGTCGAACAGATCGGGATCGACACCGCTGGCAACCTCACCAACCATTTCGCGCCGGGTAGCGAAGAACAGATCCAGGTCGACATCGGCGGCCAGACTCTGACAGGCCAGCTCGTCTGGGATGGCTGTGACGATCCAGCAACGGACCTGAACGCCGCCCCCTCACCATACAACCAGACCGTCGGCGCACCTTCTGTCTGCGGCGGCAATGCCGGCGCCCGATTCCAGGCGGCGCGCCTGATCTGGTACCCATCGCCCCAGGTGCGCTTCATGAATTCAGATTATTCGAAAGCGGTGGAATCCGTATTTATCGGCAACACGACCAACGCGCCGGAAGTGTACATCGAGGCAACCGCCCGCGAAATCAATCAGACGAATGGTGTCGACACGGTGACGGCCACTGTCGAGAATACGATCATCGGCGACGTCGAAACCGTCACGCTGGCCGAAGAATCCACAGCCTCGACGAACGCCATGCTCGTCTCGCCGCTGCCTGTTGCCGTACGCTCCACCAGTTCTGGCCCCGCGACCCCCGGAGACGGCCAGATCGAATGCGGTCCCGGCGACACACTGAAAGTCACCTTCATCAATCTGGGCGATCCCGCAAAACCGGCGACCACCGACACCATCGTATGCCAGGAGCAAACGTCCGCAGACCTCTACTTCTGCGACAGCGCCGGCAACAAACAGGAGAACAGGGTCATTGGGCAACCGCTCTATCTCTGCATCGACGACCCCGACGAAAACGAACGCCCGACAGCGCCCGATGTCATTCCGGTCTCGTCGGTCGTCATCGACACGCAACTTTTCGACCTGGACACGTTTACCTGGAAAACATACGACACGCTGGAAACGGCAGCGACCGAGACGGGCAACGCAACCGGGTTCTTTTCCGGAACCGTGACGACACTCGCGGATGACAATCTGATTCCCCGCAATACGGCTGACCGGGTGTTGAGCTGCCGGCCGGGGGATCGCCTCAAGGCGGTATATACCGACAAGGACAACGGTTCGAGCGGCAGCTTCGACCGCGCCGAGACGCTCGGACGATGCGTGCTTCCGGCGGCTGACGCGGCGTTGCAGGCCCGCATTCCGGTCGCATCGTTTGCGCTTCGCCAGCGCAACTCCGCGGCAAAGATCCCGGACAATGAACTGTCGCCGGCGATCAGCCAGATCGCACCCGACCAGTGGTTCGTGATCGAGGTCAATGACCCCAACCGGAATTACATCAGCCAGGCCGGCGGGATCGACACGATCCAGCCGGGAGACTTCAGTGAAGCACTGAATGAACTCGATGCCATTCAGCGCGCATTGATCACGGTGGAAAGCTTCGACGCCGCCGGCAACCGCATCGACTGGATTCCTCTGACGCTGACCGAGACCGGCGATTCGACCGCGATATTTCGCGCGTTTGTACGCACGTCAACCCACTTCGGAGAGAACGTCGATTTCCTGTCGCCGAACGATGTATTGCAAGTTGTCGCGGGCGGCAGCGTGCGCATCAGCTATACCGACGCGGACGACCCCGCCTGGCGCGCCGATCTGTCTCAGGTTCTGGGTCTTGACGAGCCGTGCCCGTCGGGATTTTCGACCTGGGACTGCCGGTCGCAGACGATTCCGGTCGTCGCGCCGGAAACGACCGACACGATCGCGCTCGGAGACCGCTACGGCCATAGCGCCAGCCAGCTCTGGATCCGTGAAGATCCCGATTTTGGAGAGCGATTCGGCGTCATTCTCGACCGTCCGTCCGCCAATGCCCAGCCGCAGACCGCGGAAACGTTCACCGGATTCGGCCGGATCGACCTCGAAGACCTGATGTCGTTCGATGGCGCCTCGGTCGGCATCGGCCAGGAAACCGATCCGAACAGCGGGCGCTTTTTGTTTGATGTCGCGTACGGATGGCTGGGGCCCGGCAGTGTCGCCGACACGACGGACCCATTCATCGATGCCCGCTACGGCGATCTGATTAGCGTCGTCTATCGCGACCCGTCACAGCCGAACGATCCGAGATTCTGGACATTCAATACGGCCGTATTCTGCCGAAATGCCCCGTCGTTCGTCGAAATTACGAGACCAACGGCGCCCGGCGAGCCGGTCGACCGGGTGTTGCCCGATGACCGGCTGACCTTCCGTTTGTTCGACCCGGATCAGAATGCCGACCCGAACGTCCGTGAAGTCGTCACGATTCGAATCAGCTCGCTGTTGCGGCAGGATCTCGAAGCATTGACGCTGGTGGAAACCGACCTGGACACGGGCATCTTCGAGCGCGTCATCGACTTTCCGGGCAGCGGCGATGCCGCTCCCGGCGACGGAGAGGTCCGCGTGGACGACGGCGACACGGTCAGCATTCGTTACGCAGATGACAGCTTTGACCTCGAAACGTCACCGTATTGCGAGACGGAAGATCAGTGGACGATGACCCTGGCCGCGGAATCACCGGACCGGCTGACAAAGCTGGAGTTCATCGACGAGGACGGTCGGGTTCTTGATCGACTGCCGCCGGGGGCGCCCGTTCGACTGCGCCTGCTGGATGTTGGCGCAAATCAGAACACGAATGCGCGCGACGCGGTGACCGCCACCGTGTTTCTCGACCCCGAACGCGACGGACGGCCTGCTCCTGGACAGTTGCAATCGATCGCGAGTCTGCGGGAGACCGGCAATCGAACGGGGGTATTCGAGGGCGGCGTGCCGGCCCCCGTCATTGCGGCGGCACCATCACTGGCGGATCTGGGGCCGGTCATTGGCTCCTGGTATGCGGCGCGTTACCTGGATGACCCAGCGCGCGATGACGATGACCTGATTGCAACCATCCCGATCCTTGGAGAGCCGCTGCGCGTCACCATGACGACACACCCGGAATCAGGCGCTGTTGGCGACGCAGTGATCGTCACGGTGGATATCTTCAACCCGAACGGATTGCCGACGCTGCCCGCGGATCTGGTGCTGGAAAACTTTGCGGATCTCGGCATCGCTCGCGGCAGCCTGCAGGTCAACGGGCAACAGGTCAGCATTCCCGAGGGGCGCCCGTGGCGCCTGCCCATCGGCCAGGTGGGCGCTGGTGGGCGCGTGCGCGTGCACTGGACCGCCGCTGTCGGACCTGGCGCCGCACCACAGCAGACGGCGTGGGCCGAGGTCTGGGCGAACGACACCTTATTGTCCAATCGGGGCACGGCGACGTTCCGCGTCGTCGAAGAACCTCTGTTCGCCCGATCTACGGTGCTGATTCATACCTGGCATGACCGCAATGGCAATGGGGTTCAGGAATTCACCGAACCGCCGGTTGCGGGTGTACGCATCGTCGCCGCAGATGGTCTGAGCGTCCGCACCGATGCCAACGGCCAGGCGCATTTCGCCAATCTGCTCCCCGGTCCGACAGCGTTCCGCATCGACCGCCGCTCGCTGCCACCGGGCTGGGGTCCCACCGGTCGTGATCGCGCGTTCGTGGAGCTTCTGCCTGGCATGCTGCACAGCATCGGCTTCGGGGTCAGCGCCGCGACGGAAGTCGTCATCGGCAAAGCGAAGGCGGTCCCGTGGAAAGAGGTGCATATCGAACCCGTGGCCGCATCGGTACCGGTCTCGGGATCATTGCAGCAGCGCCGCATCTTCGTGGCCGGGCGCGCCTACCCCATGCTTGAAGCCACGCTTGACATCGACGAAATGCGGGACGGAGCATTGTATCTGGACGAATTGCGCAAGCGCGGCGGCCTGACGTTGCGCCCCGCGCTGCGCGGCGACGAGCAGCCCCGCCGCTGGACGCTATGGCTCTATCCCCAGAGAGCAACGGAACCGATCCGGCGCTTCCGCGGCAAGGGCGCGCCGCCGGCGGAAATGCGCCTCGACACCGCGACCGCGCTACAACTGATTCGGCCGGGTCGCGATTATTTCTGGCGTCTCGAAATCGTTGGTGCCCACGGAATCGCGCGAAGCGCCGATCTGACCTTTCACGCCTACCTGGAACCTCCGCGCGAGGAAGTTGGCGTCGCCGCGCGGTTCGAACGCGGGGAAGCGTCGCTCGATCCCTATACGATCCTGGCATTGCGCGAGGCGGCTCAACTGCTGCAGAACTACCCCGATGCGCGCGTGCTGATCGAAGGGTTTACCGACAATACCGGGTCGCCGGAAGTCAATCGCCGCCTCAGTGAGCGTCGCGCCGAAATGGCGCGGGAATATCTGGTCATCGTCGAGGGCATCGACCCCGAGCGTGTCGACATCGCAGGCCGCGGCGCCACCCGCTTTATCGCGCCGAATGACACCGAAGAAGGCCGGGCGATGAACCGCCGTGTCGAAATCTCGGTCTTTGGTCTGCCGTCCCGGCAGGCGCGCGTCTTCAAACCGACGGTGCGCGGCCCCGGGGGCTCGGAACTTCGGGTCGGCGCAACGGGTCGATTTCAAACCACCGGCAAGGTGTCGGGGCAGCGGCTTGCGATGACCGTACAGTTCCCTTCTGGAGCAACGTATGTGGCCGCGATCACGCTTCCGGAAACGCATGTCTGGTGGCCCGAGGGGGGCGTCGCGCTGCCGCCGCGCTTCACGATGCCGTTGACGCTGACCGCCCCGACGGGCACCACGGTTGCCGGACTGCCATCGCCAGTACGCATCGACGCCTCCGGCACGGTAACGGTTCCGGTTGATCTGGCTGATCGCGCCGCGCTTCGCCTGACGTTCTACCCGCCGGGTGCGCCTGCCATTTCCTGGGTCGGCCTCGTCAAATTGCGCAATACACGCAAACCGCCACCCGGACTGGCGATGCTTCGCCCAGACCGCTTCTTGCAACTGGAACTGCCCCGGAAGGGACAGAAGCTACGCGCAGGCCCCTGGATCGTCCGCGGACGCTCCGCCCCCGGCACAATTGTCGACATCAATGGCCAACGCCGCGTTGCCGACGCAACGGGATCGTTTACGGCGCCTGTCGACATCGAACCTGATGCAACATCGGCGTTCCAGTTATCGGTCAGCGCCGCGCACCCTGCAGGCGCCTACGCGCAACTGCAGGAACAATGGCCGGTGGACAGAAGGCAGGTTCTCGCGGTCGGTCTGGTCGAGGCCAGCGCAGCCTGGAACCGACAGAACGACTACCAGACCGGTACGGTGTCCGAGGACTGGACCTTCCGCACGCAGAGCCGTTTTTACGCCGAAGGCAAGCTGCGTGGCGATGTCCTGCTGCGCGCCCGGTTGCGGACAAACAACGAGCGGCTGCAGGACGCGCTGCCCGCCCTGCTCGACTACGATGGGCCGGCGGCGGATCTGATCGACCCGTCCAGGTCGTATGTCGTCTATGGCGACGGATCCACTGAGGTGGACGAAGCGCCAGGCGCCGGACCGATCGTACTTAGCCTGAAATGGCGGGATCAGGTACTCGAACTCGGCACGATTGA
>RFIY01000180.1 GCA_003695505.1 Candidatus Dadabacteria bacterium
CGGCACATCGAACAGCTCGGCCGCTGTACGACTGTGAATGTCCTGCCCGGTCCGAAACGCTTCGATCAGACCGGGATCTTCGCTGTAGTGAGCCAGGATGCGCAGCTCGATCTGTGAATAATCCGCGCCGACAAACAGGTGTCCTGGCTCGGCGACGAAAGCGGCGCGCAGCCGGCGTCCCCACTCGTCGCGCACAGGAATGTTTTGCAGATTCGGATCCGTGCAGCTCAGACGGCCCGTGGCCGCCCGGGTCTGCTGAAAACTGGGATGAATCCGTCCCGTTTCCGGCAACACCGCATTGCGCAGCCCGATCGCGTAGGTCTGCAACATCTTCGACAACGTCCTGTATTCGAGGATGCGCGGCACGAGAGGATGCGCCTCGCGCAGGTCTTCCAGCACGCTTTCCTTTGTGCTCCACTTGCCCGTCTTCGTCTTGCGTACGCCTTTTGTCGGCAGGCCAAGTTCGTCGAACAGCAGCTCTCCGATCTGCGCCGGACTGTTGAGATTGATCCCCCGTCCGATCTCGGCCGTGACCTCCGCCTCGATATGGTGGATGCGCGTCTGCAGCTCACGCTGCAAGGCTTCGAGTGCGTCTGTATCGACGCGGATACCGTTCCACTCCATATCTGCGAGTACAGGCACCAGAGGCAGTTCGATCTCGCGATAGACGGCATCGAGACCCTGCTCGACCAGGCGCGGGTGCAGGCGCTCGCACAGCGCCAGCGCCACGGCTGCATCCTCGGCGGCATAGCGGGCGGCTTCATCGACCGGCGTTGCAGCGAAGTTGCTGTCCGGGGCGACCTCCTTGAATGCGATCAACGTGACGCCGAATTCGCGGCGGGCAATCTCGTCGAGGCTGTGGCTGTTTTCGTCCGGAGACAGCAGATAGCTGGCGATCATGGAATCACCAGCGACGCCGTTGAGCGAAAATCCTGCATTCCGCAACACACCGATGTCGTACTTGAGATTCTGGCCGACCTTGGGGATATCGTCTGCGGCGAACAGTTCGGCCAGTTGCTCACGAATCTCGTCCAGAGGCACGTTATCACCAAACTGATGCGCGAGCGGCAGGTAGGCGCCGTGGTCGGCGCGATCGGCCAGGCTGATCCCGACGATGCGGGCGACGCGTGGCTGCAGACTGGTCGTTTCGGTGTCGACACCGATCGTCCGGCCCCGCTGCAACCAGTCTGCAAGCGCTCCGGCGCCGTCAATGATCTCGGCACGCATCTCGTGTGGCGCCGGTGGAACCTCGGCAGGCGAGGCAGCGGCCTCGGTCAATGCGGCCACGATGCGGTCAAGATCCCCCCGCATCGAAGAAAAATCGAGTTCTTCGAGCAAGTGTGCCAGCGACTCCCGATCCGGAGGCGTTCGCTCGAGCCGATCCACGTCGAGGGAGTCATCCGGAAAGCAGTCGTCGAGGTGCACGATTCGATAGCTGATCTCGGCGAGATCGGGCCGTTCTCGCAGATTATCCGCCCACTTCTGCGCAGGCAGTTCATCGCGATGCGCAAGCAGGTTCCGAAGACTGCCGTGCTCCTGAAGCAACTGCGCGGCCCGTTTTGCGCCGATGCCCGGCACTCCCGGCACGTTGTCCGAGCTGTCTCCCATCAGCGCGAACAGATCGGCGATCTGTTCAGGTCGCACGCCCCACTTCTTTTCGACGGCATCGGCGTCGTACCAGACATCTTTCATCGGGTCCCACATCACGATGCGTCCGTCATCGATGAGCTGCATCAGATCCTTGTCTCCCGACACAAGCAGCACCCGTCTTCCCCGGGCCGCCTGGCGCTTCGCAAGCGCCGCGATCAGGTCGTCGGCTTCATAACCATCGCGCTGAATCGTCGGGATACCGAGCGCTTTGACCAGCTTGTAGACGTAGTCGATCTGCACCTTCAGATCCTCGGGTGCGGGAGGGCGATTCGCTTTGTATTCGGGATAGACATCAGCCCGCCATGAGGGGCCAGGTGCATCGAGCACCGCGACCACATTGGCGTCCGGATGATCCTTGAGCAACCGAATCAGCATGCGCGCGACGCCATAGACAGCATTGGTCGGCAGTCCGTTGCGATTATTGAGCGCGCGAATCGCGTGATAGGCACGGAAGATATAGCTGGACAGGTCCAGCAGCAACACGGTGTCGCGATCGATCGGTATCGGACTCATCCGTGTACCCGCCGGGTCACTTCCCACAAGGCGATTCCGGCCGCCACGGCAGCATTGAGGCTGTCGGCCTCCGGGCGAATCGGAATCGTCACCCGCTCGATCGATTCACTGAGGTCGGCCAGTCCAGGCCCCTCGAGGCCGATGATGATGCCTGGCGGCACCTCGCCGCCCCCCCATTCGTCAATCGGCGTCCCCTTTACATCGAGCCCAATTAATGGCAGTCCGCGCCGACCGAGATCGGCCAGCGTTGGACCGTGACTGAGCTCGAGTCGCCACGGCGCCGTGCCCGCCGCCCTGAGCGCGCGAGGCAGATACGGGTTGGCCGCTTCTTCGAGGAGGACGACGCGTCGCACCCCGAATGCGTCGGCGGAACGCAGGATCGCGCCGACATTGTCGGGGTTCTGCGTGGCGACGAACAGCGTCGGGCGCTCCAGATCGAGCGCACCGTCCCAGGCTGGCAGTGGCGGCGCCTCGACGACCGCGAACGGCCCCTGACCGGAAATCGGGTCGAGCTGATGCATCAGCTCCTTCGACACGGCAACGACGCTCGCCGTACCATAATCAGCCGCTGGGTCAGTCGTTACCACCGTATCGATGCGACCGGACTGCTGCGTCAGCAGCTCGCGGATCAGGCGGTCGCCGATCAGCAGCGTTTTCTGCTCTTTGCGAATACCACGCGCGCTGGTCAGCCGTTTCCACGCACGGACCCGCGGATTGTCCGCCGATCGCAGCGGCTCCAGCCGCCGCGGCCGTGCGCCGCGACGTTCGTAGACGAGCAGGCGCCGTTCGGCCTGCGATAACGGCAACAGATAGTGGACATCATCGACAAGAACCCAGTCCGGATGCCGTGCTGCTGCCTCTGCGATTTCTTCGTCGCAATTAGGCCCCTTCAACAGCACCGCGCGCCCGCCGGCATCGATGCTGCCAGCCACGCGGTCGAACGTGTCGGCCACCGATGCGAACGCGCGCGTCACCAGCGTACGCGCCGGGATATGGTCGGTCGGATTCAATTTTCGCGCGATAACTTCGACGTTGCCCAGTTCCAGCTCGCGCACAACGTTGCTCAGAAAGCCGGCGCGCAACCGCCGGCCCTCAACCAGCTTGAACCGCAGTTCAGGATGCATGATGGCCAACGGAATCCCCGGAAACCCACCGCCCGAGCCGAGATCCATGACGGTCGACCGCAGTTCGGTATACCGCCCGGGCAGCAGGCTGTCGATGTAGTGTTTCTCGACCATGGCCTCGAACGCGCGAATCCGCGTCAGGTTCAGCTTCTGGTCTGCCTCACGCAGCATCTCGTGGAATCGCCACAACGCATCCCGCTGCGCCGCACGCAACTGGAATCCGCCTGCGGCCATCAGGCGTTCGAATTTCTTTCGGGAAGTCATCGCCAGTCATGGTGCGCGAGCCCGAGCAACCCCGCAACCGCGGAACTTCCGGGCGGCCGCGCGTGCTGCCGTCGCGCCTGGACGGGTACACTGACGTGCAAGCGATGCAGCCCGAACCTGCCATCCTCTACAGCGACAACCACCTGCTGGTCGTCGACAAACCGCACCGCTGGCTGGTCCAGGGAGACCGCACCGGTGATCCGTCTCTGCTTGACTGGGGCCGCGAATGGATCCGCCGGACGGCCAACAAGCCCGGCAATGTCTATCTGGGGCTCGTTCATCGGCTGGATCGTCCGGCCGCGGGCGTCGTCGTCTTTGCGCGAACCTCGAAAGCGGCCGCGCGTCTGAGCGCCGCCTTCCGTGACCGCAACGTGTTCAAGCAGTACCGCGTCCTCGTCGAACAGCCGCCACCGACAGCCGAAGGCCGGCTGGAGCACTGGATCCAGCCGGCGCGCGGCGTCAAAAACAGCCGCGTCTTCGAGCATCCTGCCGATCGTGCCCAGCATGCGGCGCTGACGTTTCGGACGGTCGGACGGTTCGGCCCATACACCGAGCTTGACATCGAACTTGAAACGGGCAGAAAGCACCAGATCCGGGCGCAGCTCGCGCATATCGGAAGTCCAATCGTCGGCGACCGCCGCTATGGGGCGTCGCAGCCGTATGCGCACGGCGCGATTGCGCTGCGGGCACAGCGTCTGACATTGCCCCACCCGACGCGCAAAGAACAGGTTTCCTGGGAAAGCCAGTTGCAGTGGGCCACGCCGGCGAAACAAGATTGGTGACACTGCTGCCTGATGCGCCTTGCCATTCGCGCCGCGCGGACCGAAGGCGGCTGGCCGGCCCCAGACAACGGAATGACAGGCCTCAAATAGGCACTTTCGGCAGTTTCTTGAGGTATTCCTCGATGCCCTTGACGATCCCCGTCGCCAGATAATCGCGATAACGGCTGGTCTGTAACAGCTTCGATTCCTTTGGGTGGGTCACGAAGCCGAGTTCGACGAGGATCGCCGCCATATCCGTACCAACGAGCACATAGAACGGCGCACCCTTGACACCGAGGTCACGGTAGGTATCCCGGTATCGTGGCGCCAGTAACAGCTTCAGGTTGTTCTGCACGAACCGAGCCACGGTGCTGGACACATTGAGCTTGTTGCTCAGACGGAGGGCGCCAAGCAGCTCTTCGAGCGCGTCCATATCGCTGTCCCCGCCTCCAGATGCATTCTCTCGCGCGGCCACCTCGCGGCTACGCTTGTCGGTGGCGCGTGCGAGATGATACGTTTCGATCCCGTGGGCGGCCGGATTCCTGGCGCTGTTCGCGTGAATCGACACAAACAGATCGGCGCGCTCTCGATTCGCGATGACCGTACGTTCTTCAAGCGTCAGAAAAACATCCTTGTCGCGCGTCTGAATCACGCGGTGGCCGCGGCGACGCAGTTGCTCGGCAACCCGATTGGCGACAGCCAGCACGATATTCTTCTCGTATACGCCCTTGTAACCGATGGCGCCCGGATCCTTGCCGCCATGCCCAGCGTCGATGACAATGACTTTTTTTCTGGCCTTTGGAGGTGCGGTTTTGGCGACCGGCACCGACGATCCGCCACCACCCAGCAACGCGCCGACGGGATCTTCACCCGTCGGCGGCGCCTTGCGCACCACGGGACCGGGAACCTGAACCTTGCGGTCGGACCCGTACACATCGATCACGATGCGCGGCGGCCCCGAGAATGGAACCACATGGTAGCGCGCGATGCGCTGCACATCGAGTACCAGGCGCGCGGTATCCCGGTCGAACTGCGCGATGCGCGCCCGTCGCAGCAAGCCGTCATTGATCGCAAGTTCTTTCCGTAGCTCTGGCGCCAGTCGCGCGTGTTCGAAGTCGAGATAGATGCGCGGCGGCTTGCCATTTTTCGGATCGGCCGGTAGTTCGCGAACGGCATACGAGATCTTTCGATCCGTATAGACCACAACGCGCGTATAGTCGTCGAAACTCCAGTTCCGAATGTCCTGGATCACGCCCAGTTCGCGCCAGTCGGCTGGCGGCTGCGCGCCGGCAAAGCCGGGCAGCAGGGCAAGGACGGCTGCGATCAGTCGGCAGGTGCGAATCGTCCATCTCCTTCGTCGCGAACGCGATAGCCCCGCTCGGCAAACCAGCGCGTTGCCCCGTCGATGTCGCTGCTGTTCAGCGTAAATGTCCATGTGACCTTCCAGCGCGACCCATGTCGTTCAATCATGCTGGGGTAGACGCCATGGAACACCCCGCGGTTCGCGAGAAACGCCTGATCCATGGCCTGCCAGGCCGTCACATCGGTAAACGCGAAGGGCCCGGCACGCCAGCGTTGCGCCTCCGCCCTGGCCTCATAAAGAGGCGTCCAGGCCGAAAAGATCGTGTCGAGCAGCGACAGCATGGCCGGCGTCTGCAAGGCCATTCGGTCGGCCGGCCCAACCGGTACGACAATCCGGCGCGCCACGTCACCGATCTGTACATCGACAACAGCGTCGGTCAGCGCAATGACGCGATCCTGCAGCACCGGGTGCGGTTGCTGCTGCGTCTCGATCGTCACGGTCAGGATGCCGTCGACATCCACCGCCGGGTCGAACACGAACAGGATGCCGGCGTCGAACAGCCTCGTCGCCCACGCCTCATGCGTGACCCATGCGGCCGCACGGCCGTCCGGCGTTCGCACATACAGGCGTGGATCCCTGTCCCAGCTATTGATGAAGCCGAGCTCCACCAGTTTGCCAACGATTCGCTCATCATCGAAGCGGACCTTGCCGCTCCAGTACATGCGGTAGCCACGTTGACGCGTCTCTGGATCGCTGATCGCCTGAACGTATGCGCGCGGAGACGAGAAAAACCATCGCTGCATCGTCGCGCTGCGCTGTTCCATTTCTTCGACCGCAACCCACTGCTGCAGATAACCGGCGAGTGCCCGCGACAAGGCTTGGCGCTGTGCCTGATACAGCGCCAGATCCCGATCCCCGCGCGACGCGGCAACACCCGACGCATCGACCCATTCACCGGCCCGCACCAGACCGGGCGCCAGCAGGATCGCAACGAGCAATAACCAGCGAATCATGTCCGCAGCTCCGTCTGTGCCGCGAGTGTCGAGTCGGCAGGAACGTCGTACTCGACCCAGTCGTGCCCCCAGCGCCCAGGCGACGCCGCCTCGGCCTCGCCGAGTGCGACCAGTTCGGGTCGCGACAACGGAATCCGCACCGTCACCGTTCGACGATGCGCGCGCGCCTGATGGCGCAGCCAGTCCACAATCGCGTCGATGCCCTCGCCGCGCACGATCGACGCGCCAACGACCGGTGACAGATCCGGCGCTATCGCCGGAGCCGATCCGCGCGCGAGGTCCTGCTTGTTGAGGACATACAGGGTTGGGCGATCCGTAACGCCGAGCTCGGACAGCACGCCGCGGGTCACCTCGACCTGCCGGCCCGGATCAGGGGCGGAGGCGTCGATGACGTGAATGAGTACATCGGCTTCTGCGGCCTCCAGCAGCGTGCTTCGGAATGCCTCGACCAGGCCGTGCGGCAGATCGCGAACGAATCCGACCGTGTCCGTCACGAGGAACGCCGTACCATCATTGAGCGTAATCCGTCGAGTCAGCGTGTCGAGCGTCGCGAACGGCATGTCGCGCACGAAGACCGACCGGTTGCTGAACTCGCGCAATAGCGTCGACTTGCCCACATTCGTGTAACCGATGATTGCTGCGTGCATCAGCGGCGACCGCTTGCGGCGCGCGCGATGCAACTGCTGGGTCCGCCCGACCTGACTGAGCTCCTGGCGCAGCCTCGCGATGCGCCGTTTGATCAGGCGGCGGTCAATCTCGATCTGCTTTTCCCCGGCCCCCCGCAAACCGATACCGCCCTTTTCACGGTCGAAGTGGCCCCACAGACCAACCAGCCGTGGCAGCACATACTCATTCTGCGCAAGCGCAACCTGAAGCTTGCCGGTACGGGTCCGGGCCCGACGGCCGAAGATCGTCAGGATGATCGCCGAGCGGTCGAGCACCCCTCTGCCCAGTTCCCGTTCGAGCTGACGCTGCTGGACGGGACTCAGATCCGCGTCCACCGCAACCAGATCCGCCGCACCGATCTCGGCCGCCTCGCGAAAACGTTCGATCTGCCCGCTGCGAAAATAGGTTCCGGGATGAATCTCACGCACCGGTGCCGCATCGACGCCGACCGTGTCCAGCTCCGCGGCCTGACAGAGCGAGACGAACTCGTCAAAGCGGTCCCGCAGCTCGCCTTCGCGGGCATATGGCGCGACGACAAGCGTCCTGACATCGTCGCGGCGACCGAAAAATGACTCGACAAAACTCATCCCGAAATCTCCACGCGCATGGCCACCTGATCACCGAGCAAATGGACCAGATCCCGGCGCAGTGTGTCGGACGGGCGCACGCGCCAGCCGTCGGGCAGTTCGATGATCGCCTCGCGTCGCTCGTCATTACGCAGCAGCAATCGCACCGGTAATCGGCCGGGATGCTCACTCAACACCTTCGTCAACTGCTGAAGGGTTTCCCCCTGCACGCAGTCCAGCGGCGCGGCGATGCTGAATGCGGATCCCATCCGCGTTTCGAGTTCGCTCATGTCGATCAGCGACTTGGCGAACATGCGGCGCCCCCCGTCGGCATCGACCTTGAGTTCGACTTCGAAGAAC
>RFIY01000181.1 GCA_003695505.1 Candidatus Dadabacteria bacterium
CCGATCAGGATCCCGCGTGGAGCGAGCGCCAATGCTTCATCAACAGACAGATCGTCGTTGCGCCGCACCTCGACCTGGGATCCGAGCTCGAGAAGATATTGCACGAGGTTATAGGTAAAGGAATCATAGTTATCGATGACGAGGATCATGACAGCGTTCCGAACCGGTTGCCGACCATTTCAACCGCGGCAAACAGCGCCGCCGCCTTGTTGATGGTCTCCTTGTATTCCAGCTCCGGCCTGGAATCGGCAACAATGCCGGCGCCGGCCTGCAACAGCAGTGTCTCACCATGATGGAAAAACGTGCGAATCAGGATACCCGTATCCATGTCTCCGGCGTAATCGAAGTAGCCGATGGCGCCAGAGTACGGCCCACGGCGCACCGGCTCTGTCTCCGCAATCAGTTGCATGGCTTTCACCTTCGGCGCACCCGATACGGTTCCCGCGGGAAAGGTCGCTGCCAGCAGATCGACGGCCGTCCAGCCGTCCGCCACACGCGATTCTACGTTGCTGACGATGTGCATGACGTGGCTGTAGCGTTCAATCACCATCTTTTCGGTCAGGCGAACAGACCCGGGCACGCTGACCCGGCCAAGATCGTTGCGCCCCAGATCGACCAGCATCACATGCTCGGCGATTTCCTTCGGATCCGCCAGCAATTCGCGCTCCATTGCCAGATCCTGTTCCGGCGTGCGGCCACGGCGCCGCGTTCCCGCAATCGGGCGCAACGTCGCGCGCGGGCCCTGCTTGCGAACGAGCACTTCCGGGCTTGATCCAATCAATGTACCTTCGTCGAGTTCGAGATAAAACAGATACGGACTCGGATTGATCAGCCGTAACGCGCGATAAAGCCAGAAAGGGTCACCGCGATAGGCGGATTCGAACCGCTGGCTTAGCACAATCTGGATCGCATCACCGGCGAGAATGGCTTCGCGCAGGGTGTCGACACCGGCCTCGAACGAGGCCCGGCTCTGCACCGGAGCAAACTCGTTCGCCGGTTCGGGCTCAGCGGGCACCAGCAGATCGGATGTCCGTAGCAGCGCGTCGACAGCTTCGATCCGGGCCTCGGCATCCGCCAGCGAACGTTCCGCATCATCCGACGGGTGCGCGATGGCCACGATCTCCGTCGCATGACGTACATTGTCGAAAATCACCGCGGTATCGCACTCAACGAACACACCGTCTGGAAAGGGCGTCAGGTCTGCCAGGGGATCGGGCACGGTGGGTTCGATCCAGTGGACGGCACCATACCCCAGAAATCCAACCCAGCCACCGACGAATCCGGGGCGCTCTTCGGGACTGGTCGGGAACAGCGGCGCGTCCGGCGTAGTCAGACGCCGCAATGCATCGAGCGGCGTGCCACCCGCCGGGAGTTCCAGTTGCTCATCGTCCAGCCGCGCTTCACCGTTGCGCATCAAACGCACGATGCGACGTGGCTGCAGACAGATGATCGAATTTCGCCCCCAGCGCTCACCGCCTTCGACACTTTCGAGCAGCGCCATTGCTCCGGCGGGACGCAATTTCAGGAATGCGGAAACCGGCGTATCGGTGTCGGCCAGCACCGTTCGCGACACAATCGTACGATGCCCCGATGCGAGTGCATCGAGCAATTGTTGTCGATCGATTGCCATAGCCTCTTATTGTCGCAGATCCGTGCGCCGTCGGACATCCGCCAACCGTCTATCCCGTAGAATGTAGCCATGCTGACGTACAAAGAACAGAAAAACGTTGCCCGCTGGTTCTGCGAAGCCGAGATCGCCTGGCTGCAGGATCAGACCACCGATTCGGAGTCGCTCCAGGCATTGCGTAGCGCACTCGACTCCCAACCGGCCACGGACCGCTGGCGACGCCGACTCGAATCCTTCGACCGGCTCATCGCACAGCGGCGACGTCCAACCCGGGACGACGAGTATGTCCGCCACTGGGGTTATGGCGGTATCCGCCTGTTCGAGACCGCGAGTGGGCGCCAGATCTACCAGATTTCCATCCGTTCGTTTCCTGGTCACGACACCCACTGCTATTACCTGCATGGCGTCGAGCCCGTTCTGATCGACATCGGCAGCGGGCTGCCAAGCAATGGCGCAGACTGGAACGCCCGTGGCCATGTACTCGATGCCGTCTACGGCATTGATGAAACGATGCGCTCACTTCGTCATCTGGTCATCAGCCATGGCCACGTCGATCACTATGGCTTTCTGCCGCGTCTGCTGGAGCTGGCTCGCCCGACCATCTACTGCCACGAGCTCGATGCCCGCGTCCTGGAGCAGTTCGACGAACGCATCGTTCTCGCGGGGCTGGATCTGAAACGGTATCTGCTTCATGCGGGGGTTCCCGCGGACGAAACGCACGCGCTGATCGAATTGTTCAGCGAAGGACGAGAGTATTTCAGCAACTGCGCGGTCGATATTCGGTTACGCGATGGCTCGGTCATCCCTGGCGGCGGAGAGGTGATCCACGTCCCGGGCCATTGCGCCGGACTGATCTGTATCCGCTTTGATGACCTGCTGTTCACTGCCGATCATGTACTGCAGGATGTCACCCCGCACCAGGCGCCGCAGGCGCTCAACCCGTTTTTTGGTCTCGAGCACTATTTCGCCAGTCTGCACAAGATCGCGGACCTGACGGGCATCCGTCTCGCCCTGCCCTCGCACGGTCCGTTGATTCACGACTTGCGCAGCCGGGTTCAGGACATTCTCTATTTCCATCAACGTCGTCTCGGACAGGTTCTGGAAATGTTCGCGGAACCGCGCACCGTCGCGGAGATTGCGCAGGAGCTGTTCGGGGATCTGTCGGGATACAACGTCATCCTCGGCATCGAAGAGGCCGGCGCACACGTCGAATACCTCCATCAGCACGGCTGGCTGCGCGTCGTCAATGTCGAATCGCTACGCACCGGAGACACCACGATTGCGCGGTATGTACAAGACCCGGAAGCGATGAAATACCGCAAAGAGCCAACCGTTCGCGGACGCAGCAGCTAGAATCCGCGTTCCTCACAGACCATGGCGCGGCGTGTCGGCACCTGAGCCGCAACAGGTCAAACAACGATTCGTTTTGCCGGTTTGCGTCAAAATCGTTAAGATAGGAACATCGTTTAACTGCATGCAAGCGGTTACACGCACAAGAATGCGCCACCGCCCCGGTTCCCGAAAGAGAGTGCCCCGATGAGCGAACGTCGTGACCTTGCGGAACGCTTTGCGGATATTCTGTTCCGCTATCAGAAGCTCTGGCTGGCCATCTCCGTCGCCCTCACGCTCGGACTCGGATTCTTTATCAAGGATCTCCGTATCGACAATTCTGTCGAGGTCCTGTTTCAGAAAACATCGCCGATTGTTCAGGCCTACAAAAAATTCACCCGGATCTTCGGAAACGCGGAGCTCGCGGTCATCGCGTTTCGTGACGAACGCGGCGTCTTCCATCCAGAGGTCCTGGACGAAATCGAGCATCTGACCAACGACATCCTCACGAAGGTGCCGCACGTCGAGAACGTCATCAGCCTGACGAACGTCCAGGTTCTCGATCGAACCGAGGACGGGTTTACCGTTCGCCCGATCGTCGAGACGACGCCGGACCCCCTTACCACGGACGCCGGACGACACGAGCTGGTGAAACGCGCCCAGGAAGAGCCGTTCATTCGCCGCACGCTCGTATCGGACGATGGAACCACGACGAGTCTGGTCGTCAAAACGGTATACCTGGAAGGCAACCAAACCTATCGCCAGGAACTGACCAATGCGCTGCGTGAGCTGCTCGAACCATACCGCGAAAAGTACGGCACCGAGTACTACCTCGGAGGGCCGCCGGTCTTTCTGACCTACTTCGATGAGTACATCCTGCAGGACATGCTCACGTTCGGGCCGCTGACCGTGTTGATCATGTTTGTGATCCTGTTCCTGACGTTTCGTTCGTGGATCGGCATCGTCCTGCCGATGGGCGTAGTCGCGATCGGCGCGATCTGGACGGTTGGGTTCATGGGCGCGATGGGATTTCCGATTACGCTGGCGACGACGATCATACCGCCACTGTTGTTCGTCATCGGACTCGAAGATGCGATCTACATCCTCAGCTTTTTCCGCAAAGAGGCGATTGCCTCGGACGACGCGTTCACCCGCGCACGAAACACGGCAGCCCACACGAACATTGCCTGCTTCCTGACATCGATCACGACAGCCATCGGCTTCGGATCTCTGATGATCACGGACATCAATGCGGTTTATGAAACAGGCATGGTCAGCGCCGTCGGTTCGATGGCGGTCTGGGCGAGCAACAACATCATTCTGCCGCTCGTGTTGCAGTGGATCCCGTATAACGTCCGCGATGAAGAGACCGAAGAAAAGCTGGAGCACGGGCTGCTGCAGCGATTCCTCGACAAACTGCTCGAATGGAACCTCGCCCACCCCTGGGCCGTGCTGATGTTTGGTCTGGCGGTTGCGGCGGCGTTTATCCCTGGCATGATGCACCTGAAAGTCGAAACCAACTTCGTCAAGTATTTCCGCGAAGAGACGCCCATCTATCAGGCGCAGCAGTTCATCCAGAAAAACCTGTCTGGCGTCGCGCCGCTCGAAATCCTCGTCGACACACACGAACCGGATGGCATGCTCAATCCGGATGTCCTTCACGAAATGGACGACATTGAACGTGTGCTTCGAGAAGACCCCATTGTCGACTGGTCGTTTGGCACCCAGGACTTTTTCGAACTGATGCACAAATACGTTGCCGACGACCCGAGTCAGCCCATTACTGACCCGGCTCTGCTCAGCCAGTACATTCTGCTCTACCAGATTTCAGGCGGCGGCGCTGGTCTCGAAGATTTCCTGGATACGGATCGCCAGTACGGACGCATTTCGGCGCGGCTGCAGGATCAGCCGACCAGCGTCCTCAAGCACACGCTTGGCCGAGTTCAGGCCCGCATGGACGAGACGACATCGGGCGCCACCTATCAGTTCGCCGACAACACCGCGATGTTGGTCAGCATCGTCGACGCGATGCTGCTGAACACCGCGGAATCGCTGTTGATCGCGTCTGTTGTCATCTTTCTGCTGATCTGGATCTATGTGCGTTCGGCGCTGATCAGTTTGCTGTTCATGATTCCAAACCTGATCCCGGTCGGAGCAGTGCTTGGGGTCATGGGCTATACCGGCGTTGAACTCAATATTTCAACAATGATGATCGGTGCGGTCGCCATTGGTCTGGCCGTCAACAATACGATCCATATCTTTGCCCATTTCCCGCGCAGTCTGGTGCATGCCAACGGCGACCTGGACGAGGCCGCACACGAAACGATGCACACCGTCGGTCGCGCGGCCGTCTCAGCGGGCGTCGCGTTACTGGCGGGATTCGCCGTACTGTCGTTTTCGTACTTCTATCCGAACGTCTATTTCGGGGCGCTCAGCGCCTTTACGATGGTCATCGCGCTCGTTTGCGACCTGACCATCTCATATACGTTCTGGATCTTGCTTGGCAAGCGGGGCTACCGTGGCCCGGCCCATATGCAGAAGGGCTGATCAGGCGTCGAATTCGCTCCGGGAAAGCTGCTGCTCGAACAGGCCGGTGCGCGTTTCGTCCCCTGCTTCGGGCAGATGCGACACGCTGACACCAGTGGTCACGGCGAACGTCGCCGGATCGCCGTCAAGCAGGCGGTCGAATTCGACTCCGATGCTGTAGCCCCCCTCGGGCAGGCGCTGCTTGCGGCGCACGTTCGCGCGCACGTCGATATACGCTTCGTCACGGGGCGAAAAGACGCGCATCCTGACCGTCGAGAACAGGATCGGATCCGGAATGACGCCGCCAAGGCCGGATCCAGAGATGTTCTCGGTGTATCCTTCGATGGTGCGCGACTCGAGATAGATCCAGAACTTCAGCCGTACCCGTTTCCGTGTCGAACGACCCAGGCATTCGCCCATCACTTCCTCAAGCTGATCCGCTGAAAACGGACGCACGAGAATGCGGTCGATGTCCCGTTCGACGACCCGTTTCGCGCGCTCTTCCGTGTCGGGATCCGGCAACAGCAGGGCTGGTATTTCGTTCGCCGGATCGTTGCGCAGCAACTCCAGATAAAATCGGAGTTTCTCTGTCAGCCCGGTTCGGAAGTCGACCGCGACAAGCCCGATGTCTCCCTGCAACCTGCGCAACAGCAGTTTGTAGGTGTCAAGATGATGAATCATCAGCCAGCGCAGCCCGGCCGATCGTTCCAGAGGCTCGATGTATTCAGCCGCGGACCCGACCGACTCCACGATGATCGCGACCGGACCGCGCTTGCCGTTTGCGCCGTTCACTTCAGCCATGGCACCGTTTCCAGTCCTTCGAGCGCAACCGGGCCTGCCGTCACGATGGCGGCGACGATCAACGCCCCGATCAGCACCAGCGGCAGCAGCGCCAGGATGAAAGGTGCGGCTGCGAGCGCACTCGTTCGAGCGCGCGACAGATCGTACCAGACGGATGCACCCGTCGCGGCCAGCCAGACCCAGCACATCGCCGCCGCAAACGACCCCACGACGGGGACGACCTTGAGTGGCGACGCGGCATTGGCCAGACCGGCGAGCACGAGCAGCTCAATGAATCGACCACCGACGCCAAGCAACCGCAACACGAACCACAGTAGCACGGCCTGGCTGAGCAGTCTCGCGACCGGCGTCAGGACGATCCATGTGAGCAGCAGGCGTCCGGCGGATTCGGCCTCCAGCAGACCGGCACTGAGCCGCCGCATGACAATCAGTTCCCCCGGCCACGCCAGTATTTCGCCGATCATCACAAAAAGCACACCCAGGACGAGCAATTGCGCCGGTGGCGCCATCTGCAGTCGGCGAAATGCGGCTTCGGGTCGCCGCAACAGGTTCCACCAAATGTCGAGTGGCGCCTCCACGACGGCCTCGGTGGCGCCTCCGGCTGTCAGCTCGCCATACTCGGACTCCGGAGTCGTTTCGACCTCGACTCGGGTGCGCACACCGGCCCGGCCCAGCGCTTCCATCCACTCTGTCGCGCGCTGAAACGTGAACGCTCCGGGAACTTCACGCGGAAACAATTCCGCATACGGCAATTGCGCGATCTCTTCGCCGAAGATACGCTGCAAAAATCCGCGCACGCGCGCCTCATCGGACTCTGGAATCACCCCTTCGAGGTGAAGCCTGTAAGTTACGGTAGACATCGGCGGTCATGCTACCATGGCGGTACCCGTTTTCGGCCCGTCGCTGCCGATCCGCATCGGCGTTGCAATTTCCTCGGGAGCCCCGACTGATGCAGACTGTCTTCTGGATTTTGTGCGCCCTCGCGACCTGGATCGAAGTGCGCCTGGCACTTGGCGTCTGGCACGCCTGGGAATCGGCCTCACTGTACTGGCTGGCAGTGCGCCTGCGGGGCGACCCGCTCGTTCAGTTTCTTGTGGCCGAATTCGTGCTGCTGCGATTTGCGCTCTTCCTGATTGGCCTGCAATTGTCAGCCAACCGTCGCTACCGGGGTGCGGCAGCGTGGCTGGCGTTTGTGCCCGTATTCGGCGCGCCGCTGGCATACGCCTGCGCCATCGAGCTGGGCACGCCGGCAAACCGGGATCACGCCGACAAGCGCAGCACTTCCCGGTAACAGGTTCCGGTATCCGGGTCTCGTTCCCGGCAATACAGCGTTGGTGCACCACAGCGCAACGCCAGACCACGCACGGACTGCGCCTCGGCCCAGGCGATAGCCCGGTGCCGCACCGGCATCGGCGCGTTGCGCGAAATCCGGGCGATCGTGACGTGTGGGCGCGGGCCATCTCGATGCATCGTGACGCCGAAATCGCGTAATTGTCGGGCACACGTCCGCATGGCCGCCGCGACACGGGCTGCGGCCTCATCTGGTTCTGGTTCGACCGCCAGTGCGCTGAACCGCGTCACTGGCCCCATTGGCACGACGCGTGCGGCGGACAGAGCCGCGTGATCCCGCGCCAGGTCGAGGAGGTGGTCGCGGATGCGATCCCACGCCCGCTCGGCATCAGCGCGGGATCGGCGCCCCAGAAACGCCAGCGTCAGATGCAGATCGAGCTCATGAAGAAAATGGACGCCTTCCGGCGGCGGTGTCAATGCGCGTAGAATGTCCGCGCCGTCGCGCACCGGAAGCGCGAGAAACCAGGTGCGCAGCGCCTCGTCTTTCGGATCAGCCTGCGTCGAACAACTGCTCGACGATGAACCAGCCACCCTGGGCAACTTCTTCGGCAACCGACCGAAAGACGACCCCCTCCTGATCAAACCGCGTCGCCCAGAAGCCCTGGGCAAAAAAATCACACCAGATCGTGGCTCCGGGGGCGTGTAGAACAAGATTGGCGGCCGGCGTACCAACCAGCGGCTCAAAACCCTGCCGAACGAGACCAAGCAACTGCGCCAGCGAAGAATCGATCTCCTGCTGCGAATGGCCATCCCGTGGCATCGAATAGACGACGCGCGGCTGCCGCTGAAACCAGATGTGATCCCATTCTGTACCAAATTCTGCAAACCGGGCGCGAATCGCCCGGTCAATACGACGGTACAACTGCGGGCGCAGCATGGCATAGCTCGTTTCGCGACGAACCGAAGCGTTGGAGCGCAGGTCGTATTCGTTCGCACCACCCGAACTCTGCAGCAGTGTTTCGCGCAACTCATTCAGCGTCTGCTGGAATCGCTTTTGTTCGACACTGCGCGGCTTGCGATACAGCAACGAGCGTTCACCGTCGATCCGTTGAAAGCCGAAACGCTCACCGTGAAAGTCGAGATTGAATCGTGACAATGGCCGATCGCGGAGGACATCACCAAAGACCCCGTTGACCTGCGCAACCAGCCCCGTCACCGATCGCAATCCGACCTGGCCACCCGCCGCCGCGAGCAACTCGTCGCGATCCAGAAACGCAATCCAGCCCTTGTCGTCGAGGTCGGGCAGGTCCCGAGTCACCGTCTGCCGGACCAGCTCGGCGAGGTCCCGGTTGCGTTCCGTGCGTTCACGCGAAAGCGTGTCCTCGCCGCTACGCGCCTCTGAGCGACCGGGCATCCAGGCAACGACGACCGAATCGCGCCCTACGAGACGCGAGACCTCGTCACGTTCGGCGAGAGGCGTCCCGTCGTCGAACCGGAGCACGGATACGCGGCCATCTTCGAGAGCGCACTCAGCAACCCCGCTATAATGTCCGCGATGAATACTCTGAAGAAGGTCAAACAGCTGCCGGCCGTTCAACTGTTGCAGAAACGGCGCCTGGACCCAACGGTCGAATGTCGTCGTGCTCATTGTGGCCACACCCTTCTGATAACTATGGTAACAGGCAATTTACTCTTGTTGCATTTTCGAGACGGTTTCAGGGGCCAGCCGTGAGTGTCGCTGCGGGCTATGAAAGCTGGCTGCAGGCGCCGTTTTTGCAGCCATTCCACGGTAAGGCGTTTTACGAGCTGCTGAAAGCCATCCGCGACGGCGCCGTGACCGGCGAGGCCGAATGCGCGATCAGCGGTGGCCAGGTTCGTGTTCTGCACTTTCAGGACGGCAAACCGACGGGTCAGCGCGAAACGATCGCGGCGCTGGTCCGCGAACCACAGATCGTCGTCGCCTGGATGCCAGGAAAAACGGCGCGCGATGACAGCGCCACGCTGGTCAATCGATCGGCCATCGTCGACCTGATCCAACGGCAATGCAGCGGTATCGCCGATGGCGAGTCTGGCTGGCTGCAGGTGTACTACGGCAACGAACGGCTCTACGCGCAAGGCGATGCAGGTACAGCGGGCTTCGCATCCGGTCTCGTCGCACAGATCAACGGCACGTTTCGCGAAATCGTCGCGGACCAGACGCTGCGGCGGTTTTCGCTCTCTTCTCCGGTGTCGAGATTCGGCTATGAGTCGCTCGGCGGCAGCTACAGCGCATTTTACCGGTGCGCCCCCGAGGAACAGGCCGACATGCTGACGCGACTGGACACGCTGCGCAGCGACCTGTCTGAAATGTCCACCTACAGTGGACCGTTCGAAATGCGCTCCAGCGCGGGCGGGCCGGGCGAAGCAGAATACTGTCTGATCCGCCCTTCCCTCTACCAGAAACTGGATGCAGCGATTCTCAATCAACTTGAAGAAACCGATCTTCCGTGGAGCGCCTTCTGGCTCCAGGGTGACGCAGGCATCACCTGGCAGCACCGCCGCGGAACTGATCCGATGCAACAACGGGCAGATCCGTTCGAAGCGCTCGTCGAACTCGTGCGTCAGGCGTTCGCCGACGACAGCGGTGGGCCATCCGACATGGTGCTGTACACCAATGCGCTAACGATCTGGTGCGATCTGTTCGACGAGGGATTCTGGGCGATTCGCCTCGACGACGCCGAACAGGGCTTCCGGCGCAGAACGTCCGCTCTGGCAGCACGGGTACATAGAATGATGCGGCGCGCGTTCTCGCGTTCCTGACGCACGGCTGACGCCGAATGTCCGCTCAGACTGCCTTGCGCAGCGGCGTCACTTCGGCACCCGCGCGACGTTCCACCTGACCGACGGCCTGGCGGCGTACGTCCTCGATGCTTGTCGTCGCCATGATCCGCGCGACGGTCAATGCCTCATCGAAGCGGTTGCTCTGGGCAAACAGGTGCAATGCCCGCGCGTAAGCCTGCACCATTTGTCGGGTGCGTCCGTGCGTGCGGCAATGGTTGGCAACCTGCATCCAGAGCTGCGGGTTTTCAGGATCTTTGCGAACGCGCTCACGCAGTTCCATCAGCTTCGTCCGCCAGTCCGACTGGACACGGTCCGCGCCGAGCCGCAAGAGTTTACCCCAGTCCTGTTGACGCGATGTCGTGGTCGGCATGCTGCTGGCCTCCTGTGGTTCGGCAGGTGTCGATGCTTCCTGTCCTTGTAGATCGGACACCTGCGTGTTTCGTTAACCACAGTATGGCCGCTGATCGACCCGCGATGCTGTGACTTCGATCACAGCCCCTGAGTTACCAGGCCGCGATGCCTCGCTGCATCACTGACACGGGACGCTCAGCGCGACCAGCGCGGCGCGAAACGCACGAGTTCGTCGGCAAAGCGACCGAGCGATTTTTTCATGACCGGCCCCATCAACGGATGGATCGTAGCGAACCAGCCGCGTGGCTCATAAGCGACGATCCAGCGCAGCCGGCAGCGGTCATCATCCAGCGGCGTGAGCTGATAATCTTCGCCAAAGGCGCGCCAGACGGGCCGCGTCGAGCCGCGCAAGCAAAATGCCATGCGACGCCCCTCTTCCCACGCAATGAATAGCTCATCAACGGAAAGACCACCACTCAGATCGACGATTCGCGTCGTGCCGACGCCGAACGGTTCGGCGCTGGTCCATTCCACGCGTCGAATGCCGCCAGCCCACTTCGGCCAGGCGTCCGCATCGCGGAAAATCGCGAACAGCGTCTCGGCCGACACCGGGATCTCGCGATCATAGACGAAGCGCACCGGCGCGATGTCGAAGTAGTCCATCGAAAACGTTTCGCACGGCACATATGAAGCTTGTCGCGCCATGGCATCTCCTGCCTTTCGCCGAACCCGGGGCACGATGAGATTACGCGCTCCCCGAAATTTTCGGCTAGTCTGTGTCTTGAATGCGGGGACGGCCCCTGCCGTAAACTATACCAAATGGTAAAATCGGGAGCCAGTGGACCATGCGCACCGTACTGACACAGGCCATGCAATTCTACCGGCGCGCCAACAATCTCTGGCGCCGCGTCCGAGGCAGAACTGCAAAAGACGAAGCGGACGCCGCCGTACAGACTGGCGCGGTCTGGGACGAATTCTGTGGCACGCTCAACGCTGCGGCCGCAGCCCTCGACTTTCCGGGCGCGCCGGACGATCCATTCAACCGCGCCGAGGGCTTCCGGTACCTCACCAGACTGGCTCGCGCCGGCCTCGAACAATTTCTCGAATATCAGTACCCCGCATTTCCGCAACTGCGGCGGATGGTGCACGAAACCGTCAAGATGGGCGCGGACAACCCGGACAATTACTATCAGAATTGCGTCATCGACGGTCGCTACGACTACCGCATCGAGGGCAACCGTGGAACGGTTGCGCTGCTCAGCTTTGCCACGAAGTCCGGACACTACGGCCAGGGCGGCGGCATGCCGCCTGTGGACGAAGTCGATGCCCGCGATCTCGACATCGGTTCCAATGGAGAGCTCGTCCTGCACCTGTCCACGCGCAAACAGGCCGGCAACTGGTTGCGGATCGCCGACGGCCCCGGCCTGCTGATCGTGCGCCAGACCTTTCTCGACCGGGCAGGCGAGCAGCGGGCGGATCTGAAGATCCGATGCCTGAACGGTCCGGACCAGCCCGAACCGCTGGGGCCAGAGCAGCTCGTCGACGGACTGCGGCAGGCGTCGCTACTGGTCGCCGGTGCATCGGCGCTGTTTGCGAAATGGTCCCGTGACTTTCAGAAACATACGAACGAGCTTCCACTGTTCGACCCCGAAGTATCGATTGCCGCCGGCGGTGACCCCAACATCGCGTACTACATGAGTCACTGGCGCCTCGCGCCGGACGAGGCGCTGGTCATCGAGACACCGGTCCCGGAC
>RFIY01000182.1 GCA_003695505.1 Candidatus Dadabacteria bacterium
ATCCGCAATGCTTTCATTTGTCGGGTCTCCTCGCCGAAGCGACGCGGACAATGCCTCCATAGTCATTGAACCACTCGATGTTGTCAAAACCGGACTGGCCCAGCAGTGACGCCACCGCAGCCTGCTGGCCAGCCCCGATCTCGAAGATCAGACGTCCGCCTGGCAGCAGTGCGTCGTGCGCCGCCGGAACCAGCGTTCGGATCGCGTCGAGGCCGTCCGGTCCGGCGTACAGCGCATCCGCAGGCTCCCACTTCAGTTCCGGCGACGCGATTCCCTGTCCGGGTACATCGGCATCCGGCACATATGGCGGATTACTGACAACCAGCGCGAAGGGGCCGCATCGCTGCAGCGCATCGTGCCAGTCTGCTTCAACGAGCTCGACACTGGTTGCCCACTGTTCGATGTTCGTCCGCGCCCAGGCGACCGCGGCTGCTGCTCGTTCGACCGCATATACCCGCCGATCGGCAACGCGGCGGGCAATCGAGATTGCAATGGCGCCGCTGCCGGTGCCACAGTCGATCACCGGCCCCATCGGCGCGTCGCTGCCCCTGAGCCACTCGATCGCTGCATCACAGACGAATTCGGTTTCGGGACGCGGTACGAGCACGCCCGGACCGACGCGCAATTCGACATCGCCAAAGCCGCGCAGGCCGAGAATGTAGGCGACGGGTTCACGATTGAGCCGACGGCGCACATGTTCGCGCAGGCGTTCACGCTCCGCGGCATCGAGCGGCTGTTCGAGCCGGGCGATCACGCCCGCACGGTTGCAGGCAAGCACGTCACTGATCAGCAGATCGGCATCAAGTCGCGGATTCTCGATCCCGGCCCGTTCGAACCGCTCGATCATCCAGCCGCGCACATCACGCACCGTCCAGCGGTCGGCTCGCACCGCCACGGTCACGACGCCTCCTCGGCGCGCAGCCGCTCTGCGGCATCCGCTGCCAGCAGAGCATCGATCAGCTCATCCAGCTCGCCAGAAAGAATCGCATCCAGTTTGTGCAGCGTCAGGTTGATGCGGTGATCCGTGACCCGATTTTGCGGAAAATTGTAGGTGCGAATCCGCTCGCTACGATCGCCGGAGCCGACCATGCCGCGCCGGGCCTCGGCGCGCTCCCCGTGAAGCTGCGCGGCCTGCTGTTCGTACAGGCGCGCCCGCAGGACTTTCAGCGCCTTCGCCCTGTTCTTGTGCTGACTCTTTTCATCCTGGCAGGTGACGACAATGCCGGTCGGAATATGGGTGATCCGCACGGCAGACTCGGTCTTGTTGACATGCTGTCCGCCCGCGCCCTGAGCACGATAGGTATCGATGCGCAGATCCTGATCGTTGATCTCGACTTCGACTTCCTCTGCCTCAGGAAGTACGGCGACCGTACAGGCACTCGTATGAATCCGCCCGCCACTCTCGGTTTCGGGTATTCGCTGCACGCGATGGACGCCGCTCTCGAATTTGAGCCTCCGGTAGACGGATGGGCCTTCGATCAGCGCGATGACCTCCTTGAGGCCGCCCAGACCCGTCTCATTGCGCTCCGTTTCCTCGACCTGCCAGCCACGAGACTCCGCATACCGTACATACATACGGTACAGATCGGCTGCGAACAGCGCGGCTTCCTCTCCACCGGTTCCGGCCCGGATTTCGAGTACTGCCGATTTTTCGTCCTCGGGATCCGCAGGAATCAATGCCTGCTTCAGCAGCGGCTCGAGTTCGGCGATCGTGTCGCGCAACGTGCGGATCTCGTCTTCGGCCAGCGCGCGCATCTCGGGATCGGAGGTTTCGTCCAGAAGCGCGTGCGCCTCTTCCAGCTCCGTCGACGCCCGACGCCACTGCTCCCATGCTTCAACGACCGGACGCAATTGCGCGATGCGCTGCGAAATGCGGCGCACCTCGGCATGGTCGTCGAGCACGGAAGGATCCGTCAGACGCTCATTGAGCTCCGCGAACTCCGTGGCCAGTGTTGCCAGTTTTTCGAACATGACCCCCTGCCGGGGAACAGGCGACCGGCGAACCGCCGGCGGCCGTCAGGATTCGGCCGCTTCGGAATCCTCCGAAGCCGCATCGTCCTGCGCCTCGGGGGTTTTCATCCCGTATTTGCGCATGAACTTCTCGATCCGGCCCGCTTCGTCGACGAACTTCTGGCGTCCGGTATAAAACGGATGGCAGGAAGCGCAGATCGCAATGCTGATTTCAGGTACCGTCGAGCGCGTTTCGTACGTCGCGCCACAGGCGCAGCGAATGACCGCCTCTTTGTATTCGGGATGGAGATCTGCCTTCATCGTCAAGTCCTGTGTCTGTACGGTGACGTTGCTGCCTTGGGCGCACCTGTCTGCGTGCGCCCAAGAGACATGAACCACAGATTGTACACGAAATCGGCACCAGATTCAATCGCTTATGCCCCGTAGCGCGCCGCGCAAAGCAGGGGATCGCGGCAGGCATGGTATCGTAATTGGTTCAGAGGCGCCCGGTCGAACGGATCCCCGCACGGGGCGGTTCGGCCGATTATTTTGTCACCCGGACTCGCAACGGAAGTCCACCGAACACAGGTGTTCGGACACGCTTACGATTGTTATGGCTATACCGGAAGGTACGCATCGCTTCGCTGTTCTGGAGTTCGACCGCTACGGCCGGACATCGTGGATCATGCTCGTCGAAATCGAGCCAGGCCGCTGGCAGCAGTGGGTCATGGTCAAGGAACCACCTCTGCGCAACGGCGTGACCCGCCTCGCGCAGCAGCGTGGCGATGTCGAGATCGCAGATGTCCCGGTCAGCACCTGGGATAGCGGCCCCTGTACGGTCGAGCGCCTCGACTACGACACCATGCGGATCGGCTTCGGTGGACGACGACTGTTCGGCGATTATGTCTGGGTGACGCCTCGTCCGGGCTTCGCGATGTTCCGGCGCGGCCTCGGCAGGATCCACGACGGCCGTTTCGCGCTCAGCGCCGGAGGAATCGTCATCCGCGACGAAGATCCCGCCGCGATTCTCATCCGGCCACGCGGCCGCGACTACTGGACATTGCCCAAGGGAACCGTAGAAGATGGCGAGGCCGTCGAGGATGCCGCTGTTCGCGAGGTCGAGGAAGAAACGGGGATCCACGGCGAAATCATTGCACCGCTCGATCCGATCGAGTACTGGTTCTGGAGCCACGATGGTGGGCGACGCATCCGCATCCACAAGCTGGTTGCCTACTATCTGATGCGCCCACTTCGAGAAGGCGAACCGACGGCCGAAAAAGAAATCGACGAGGCGCGCTGGTTCGCGATCGATGACGCGCCCTCGCAGCTCAGCCACGGATCCGAGCGCGACGTGCTCGAACAGGGCATCGCAGCCTGGCGCGAAGTCGTCGCCCGTTGACCCCGAGCCCCGGCACGCTCACTGCAACACTGTTCGCCGCCTGGCTGATCGGCACCGTCCCTACGGCCTGGCTCGCTGTCCGCATCCTGCGTGGGCAGGATCTACGGAACATCGGCAGCGGAAATATCGGGGCAACGAATGCCGGCCGCGTCCTCGGACGCTCCGGATTTCTCGTCGTGGCCACGGTCGACGCCGCCAAAGGCGCTGGCGCGACGCTTCTGGTTTCCTATGTCGCACCAGATCTCGCCGCATGGGGCGGAACACTCGCGGTCGTCGGACACTGCTGGCCACCGTGGCTCGCTTTTGCCGGAGGCAAGGGCGTTGCATCGCTTTTGGGCAGCGTGGCCGTCCTGTCTCCACTGACCGCCGTCGCATCCATCGTGATCTGGTGTCTGGTCGCGGCATGGGCGCGTATCGCCAGCGTCGCATCACTATGCGCTGTCGGCGTCATCGGCGCGATCCAACTGGTTCAGGGCACGACCGAGCATCGCGCCGCGCTCCTTACGGCCTGCCTGATCGTTTTTCTGCAACATCGCGACAACCTGACCCGCCTGCGCACCGGTGACGAACCTCGTCTCGGACAACAGCGGAAAAGCCACCGGACATCGTAGAATGTTCCGCAGAAGCGGTCCATCCCCCCGACGCCGATGAACACAACGTCTCCCTCGCGTGGCATGTATCCCGACCCGGACCTGCTGGGCGGCTCCGTGCTATTGATCGACGACGACCAGCTCGTTCGCGCCCGCCTGCGCGAGGATCTCGGCGAGGGGGATCTGTTCACGCGTTTTTTCGAAGCAGAAAACGGCCTGAGCGGCTTCAGTGTGCTGGCCAATCATGCAGACGAAATCGACGTGATCATCTGCGACGTCGAAATGCCGGACTTCGACGGGTTCAAGTTCCTGCAGATGCAACACACACGCGAGGATTTCGCAGCGGTG
>RFIY01000183.1 GCA_003695505.1 Candidatus Dadabacteria bacterium
GAACCTTATGTTGCGTACTTTTGCCTGGACATTGACGCTGCTCATCGGCCTGACCACTGCCGCACAGGCCGCCGAAAAGCCCCGCGTCGCCATCGAGACTTCGATGGGACGCATCGTCGTCGAGCTGGAGCCCTCGCTGGCACCGGAGACCGTGAAGAACTTTCTGCAATACGTCGATGACGGCTTCTACGATGGTACGATTTTCCATCGTGTCATTCGCGGCTTCATGATCCAGGGCGGCGGATTCGACAAGCAGCTCAACCGCAAGCCGACGCGCCCGCCGATCCGCAACGAGGCGCGGCCCGAACTCAAAAATCTGCGCGGCACGATCGCAATGGCGCGGACGCAGGTACCGGACAGCGCGACGAGCCAGTTTTTCATCAATCATGCTGACAATGCCTTTCTCGACTACAAAGGCCCGACGCCAGACAAGATCGGGTATGCGGTCTTTGGCCGCGTCGTCGAAGGGCTCGACGTCGTTGACAAGATTGCCAACGTACGCACCGGCGTCAAGCGTGGCATGCGCGACGTACCGCTGGAGCCGGTCGTCATTACGCGCGCCTACCGGTTGAACTGACGATCCGCAAATGATTGCCAATGCGCTGACAAAGATTTTCGGCACCAAGGACGAGCGCGAACTCAAGCGCCTCCGCCCGATCGTCGAAGAAATCAACGCGCTGGAACCCGAAATCCAGGCGCTCGATGATGCCGCGCTCGCGGCCAAAACCGTCGCATTCCGGGAACGTTTGACGCAAATGCTGTCCGACGACTGGGATTTGCAGGAAGCGCTCGATGAACTGCTGCCAGAGGCGTTCGCGGTCGTGCGAGAGGCCGCCCGGCGAGCACTCGGCATGCGGCACTATGACGTGCAGCTCATCGGCGGGATCATCCTCCATCGCGGCAAGATTGCCGAGATGAAAACGGGGGAAGGAAAGACGCTGGTCGCGACACTGCCGCTCTATCTGAATGCGCTGGCGGGCAAGGGTGCGCACCTGGTCACCGTCAATGACTATCTGGCGCGCCGTGACGCGGAGTGGATGGGCAAGGTCTATCGTTTTCTGGGCATGGAGGTCGGCATTATCACGAATGATGCGACCAACGCCGATCGCAAGGCGGCCTATGCGGCCGACATCACCTACGGCACGAATAACGAGTTCGGATTCGACTACCTGCGCGACAACATGAAGTTCGACCTGTCGGACTATGTGCAGCGCGGCCACTTCTACGCCATCGTCGACGAGGTCGATTCGATTCTGATCGACGAAGCACGGACGCCGCTGATCATCAGCGGCCCAACCGACGACAATCCGCAACTCTACAAAATCATTGACGGCGCCGTGCGCAAACTGGTCGCGGCCGAGCGCAAGCTTGGCACCGACCCGACCGCGGATCCGGAATCCGCCGAAAATGCCGGCGTGCATTATCACGTCGACCTCGAACACAAATCGGTCACGCTGACCGAGGAAGGCATCGCGCTGGCCGAAAAGCTGACGGGCGTGAAGAACCTTTACGCGCCCGAAGCCATCGAGGTGCTGCACCACGTCCAGCAAGCGCTGCGTGCGCATACGCTCTACCAGAAGGATGTCGATTACGTCGTCAAGGACGGCGAAGTCATCATCGTCGACGAGTTCACCGGCCGGCTGATGCCCGGTCGCCGCTGGTCAGACGGCCTGCACCAGGCCGTCGAGGCCAAGGAGGGCGTCCGCATCGAGAGCGAAAATCAGACGCTTGCAACGATCACGTTCCAGAACTACTTCAAGCTTTACGACAAGCTGGCCGGCATGACCGGTACGGCCAAGACGGAGGCGGCCGAGTTCCACGAGATCTACGGGCTCGATGTCACCGCGATCCCGACCAACAAACCGGTGATCCGTATCGACGAGCAGGACGTCGTATTCAAACGCGAGGAATACAAGTTTCGCGCGATCGCAGAAACCATCAAGGAACTGCACGACAAGGGCGCGCCCGTCCTGGTTGGCACGACAAGCATCGAGAAATCGGAACGAATCCGCAACGCGCTGATCCGGCAGGGGATTCCGAAGAAAAAGGTCAACGTCCTCAACGCCAAGCAGCACGAGCGCGAAGCCGAGATCGTCGCCCAGGCGGGCAAGTCGGGCGCGATTACGATCGCGACCAACATGGCGGGCCGCGGAACCGACATCGTGCTTGGCGGCAACCCGGAGCACATGGCGTGGAATCAGCTCGAAGAACGGGGATTCTCGCGCACCGACCTGAAGGCCGAGCAGTTCATCAAATGGCTGATGATGGGTCAGGTCGAGCGCGCGCGCGAACTGGCGGCCGACGACGAACGCCTCGATGACGACCTGATCCAGGCGATCCTCGACCACAAGGCCGAATGCGACGCCGATCAGAAAAAGGTTCTCGAAGCCGGTGGACTCCACATCATCGGCACCGAACGGCATGAATCGCGGCGCGTCGACAACCAGTTGCGCGGGCGCGCCGGGCGCCAGGGCGATCCGGGCTGGAGCCAGTTCTTTCTGTCGCTCGAAGACGACCTGATTCGTATCTTCAACGGCGACCGGGTCTTGCGGATCATGGACCGGCTCGGCATGGAAGAAGACGAGGCGATCCAGCACCGCTGGCTCGACCGCTCGATCGAAAGCGCGCAGCAGAAAGTCGAGGCCCGCAATTTCGAAATCCGTAAGAATCTGCTCGAATACGACAACGTGATGAACCAGCAGCGCACCGTCGTTTACGACGAGCGGCGACGCATCCTTGGTGGGGAACAGCTCGACGACTTTTTCGCGGAACTGGTCGAGCAGTTTGTCTGGGAGCTGGTCGACGCGTTTGCGCCACCCAAAACCTACCCCGAAGACTGGGACTGGAAGGGCGTGGCCGAGGTACTCGAGGAGCATCATCTCGACACCAGCTTGCCAACCGAAGACGAGCGCGCAAGCTGGCGCGACGAAGACCTCGCTGAGTTTCTTCGCGAACGTTTCACCGAGGCGTTTGCGTCGAAGAAGGCGCGGTTTGGCGAAGAGCTGATGCAGGCGCTGCTCAAGCAGTTGATGCTGATGACCCTCGACCAGCTCTGGAAAGACCACCTGCTGGCCATGGATCATCTGCGCGACGGCATCGGGCTACGCGGCTACGGGCAGAAAGATCCGAAGCGCGAGTACGCGCGCGAAGGGTTTGGCATGTTCCAGCAGATGCTGGCGCTGTTCCGCCAGGAAGTGGTTCGCCGCATTTGCTTGGTCGAGCCACGGGTTGAGGCCGCAGACGAAGAAATCGCGGCTCTGGAACAGCGCATGCACGCCAGCGGCCCCGACAATATCCAGTTGCAGCACGCCTCACAGGCCGGCTACGGTGTTGCGGACGCGATGCGCGCCAACGCCGCCCCTGTCCCCGCAGCCGCGGCTGCGGCTGCGGCTGCGGGCGGCGC
>RFIY01000020.1 GCA_003695505.1 Candidatus Dadabacteria bacterium
GATCCCCGACCCGTGGCGCGCCTGGTTCGTACTCAACCCACTCTGTGCCGCAATCGAGGGTATGCGTGCGGCGATCACGGGGCGCGGCCTCCCGCCCACGGACATTGTCGCTCCCGGTGCGATCGTCGCAACCGTGCTTCTGCTGGTCGGCTGGATGACCTTTCGTCGGATCAATCTGCGCCTGACGGACTACGTCTGATGCCGCCAGTCATCGAGGCCCGCCATCTGGTCAAACAGTACTATCGCGGCGAGTTCGCACCGTACGACACGTTGCGCGACTGGTTGACGGGTGGTCGGCGCTCCGTACGTCCGCAGTTCAACGCGATCGACGACGTCAGCTTCTGCCTCGACCGCGGCGACCGCCTCGGGCTGGTCGGTGGTAACGGTGCAGGCAAAAGCACCTTGTTGAAGATCCTGTCGCGGATCACGCGGCCGACCAGCGGCGAAGCGATCATTCGCGGCCGGGTGGGCGCGCTGCTCGAGGTCGGCGCGGGTTTTCATGCGGAACTGACCGGACGAGAAAACATCTTTCTGTATGGTGCGATTCTCGGGATGTCACGGGCGGAAATTCGCGCACACATCGATGAAATCGTTGCTTTCTCGGAACTGGCATCCGCGCTGGACACGTCGGTGAAGCACTATTCGACCGGGATGTTCATGCGCCTGGCATTCGCCGTTGCAGCCCATCTGCGCACGGATGTCCTCTTCGTCGACGAAGTGCTTTCGGTCGGCGACGCCGCGTTTCAGCGCAAATGCCTCGACAAGATGGACGAACTGGCGACCGATCAGGGCCGGACGATCGTATTCGTCAGCCACAACCTCGGCGCGGTGCGATCGCTGTGTACGCGCGCGCTGCACCTCGACAATGGCCGCCTTCTCGCGGACGGCGACCCCGAAACGGTGATTCGCGGCTACCTCGCGTCGCTCGAAGCGGCTGCGGGTACGGGCGCCTGGGAAAATCCCCATCCCGACACGCAGCAGGCGGTGCAACTCACCGGCGCCAGCCTCTGTGCACCGGATGGACAACCGGCGACGACATTCGCGCCAGATGACCATCCCGCACTCGATATCACATTCCACGTACGCGAGCCGGTTCCCGCCGTCGCATTGACATTCCGGCTCCTGGCCGCCGACGGGACGGTCGTCTGGACGGACATTCACGAGATTACTCCGGCCAACGGCCAGATGATCGCACCCGGCGAACACCAGGTGACGACTCGGCTCCCCGCCCGTCTGCTGAACGCGGGGCCATATCTGTGTCTGTTCGGCATCGCGACAAGCAGCCTCGAAACTCCGGTGTTGCATCCGGCGATCCGGTTTCGCATGCTGGAGGCAGGAGAGCACAGTCGAACCGGCGGGGCGCTGGCCGGCATCATCCGCCCGCACCTCGAGTGGCGCGACACTGTCAACGGAATGCACTGATGGACGCTGTACAGGCTTTTCTGGACCAATACCCGGTCATCGCGTTCGTGCTGGCCGCGGTGGCCGCGATCGTCGCGATCAATCTCGCGAAGACACTCCTGCAGGCGGCCCTCGCGGTTGCGATCATCGCGCTGATCTATGTCATCTGGCTGATCGTCAGCGGAGAACCGCCACCAGACCCCGACAAACTGCGGCAGCAGGGCACCGAGGCCGTTCGGGAACTTGGGCATGATGTCCGCGAAAAAGCCGTGGACGTCCTCGAGGACGAGCTTGATCGGCGGCTGGATTCCATTGAGCCCTGAATCCGGCCACGGCGGAACCGACGACAACCGCCCGTTGTTGTCGATTCTGGTACTGGGCACAGGTGGCCCGGCCGTTGCGTCATTGCTGAACCAATACCACCGGCAGGCACCAGTCGAGCTGCTGACCGCTCAGCCAGAGATCCAGGTACCCCAGGGGGTCACGGTACGGCATGTGCCTGTGGCGGATCCGGCCACGTTCACTGCGGATGGGCTGCAGCGCGCATGTGGGCGGGGCGTCTGGGTGCTGCGGTCTGGCGATCAGATTACCGGCGATGCGCTTGAACGCGTGCTGGATGCGATTGTGCAACGCCGCCGGGTCGTGCCGCAGATCCTGCCACTGCGCCTGGCCCGCCCGACAGCGCTGCCTCCAGTTCAGTTGTTGATCGCGCCGCCGTCGCGACGATGGACACCGGCCGACGCCCACAGCCAGCTCGGGACAATCTGGGCACTGGCACTTTCCCTTTCGGAACGGCCACAAATCGCGAGAGGAATGACCATCGGGACTGCGGCTCCGACGCCACGCGAGGAACGCCGGCGCGAGCGCCAGGATGCCTCGGCACTTGCGTTGCAATTCGCGTTCGCGAAACCATTCTGGTCCGCCAGTGCGCGCCATATCGAAGCCACGCTACCACCGTTGCGGCGGCTGCTCGCGGCCACGACCCGCCATGTTGTCCATCTGGTACTCGACCTTGATGCGGCACGCCGGCTGCGCCGCCCCCCCGACTGGATGCCCGTTGCGGCAGCCGCCCTTGCCGGGCTGCTCGTCGCCTGGATCGGCATCCATATCCGGTTGGGTGCGTTCGCGCTGGCGGCCATGGTTGCGGCAGTGATGACGGTAGCCTATCTGCCCCGCCTGTCGCTGGTTGGCATCTACGGCCTGTTGTTGTTCGATGGCGCGTTGCGCAAGTGGATCCTGCGTTCCGGACAACAGTTGATCTATTTTGGCAAGGACGCGCTGCTGCTCCTGCTCTACCTCCGACAGCTCGTGGCCGGTTCAGATGCCGATGTGCCGCCGGCGCGGCCGATTCCTTCGTATGTGCGCACGCCGCTGCTGCTGTTCGCCGCGTGGCTGCTTCTCGAACTGTTCAATCCAGATCAACCAAGTTTGACCTTCTGGATTTTTGGCCTCCGTGTCTATCTCCTGCCGCTTGCGCTGCTCGTTGTCCTGCCTGCGTTGCTGACGCGCGAACAGATCGACCGATTGATGACCGCATTCGTACTGGCCAGCATCCCCATCGGCCTGGTCGCGACGCTGCAGACGCTGCTCGGACCAGACCACTGGCTCAACCAGTATGCCTGGGGGTCCATGGATGTCGCCCGCTTTGGGGGGCGTCGGGAAGGCATCGTGCGTGCCACGTCAACGTTCAGCTACATCACCGGCTACACCTCGTATCTCACGACGGCCGGTTTGCTCGCGCCGTTCGCGGCACATCGCCTCGCACCAAAACGTGTGGCGCCGCTCGGACTGTTGTACGGCTGGTTGCTGATTTGCGCCGTCCTCAGCGGATCCCGCGGCCCGGTACTGATCATTGCGGCTGGCGCCCCGTTGATCGCGCTGCCCCTGTTTGCACGGATGGACGCGGCGCAGATCGTTCGCGCCTGGATCGCGGTCACCGCCGCGTTGCTGGTCTTTGGCGTGCTGTTTCGGGATCCCGTCGAGCATTTCCGCAATCGCGTCGAGCAGACACGCGACGTATCCTCCCGGCTCGAACGGCTACTCCACGGCCCGATCAATGCCGCAAGAATGGCCGGTGTGTTCGGCGAGGGACTGGCGACCGAGCATCAAAGTCGGGACATCCTGCTCCGCCAGTCTCGCACCTGGAAGCCTTTGCCTCCCTTTGTCGAAGAAGAATTGAGCCGTGTAACACTCGAGATCGGCGCGATCGGTGCGCTGCTGGCATGGTGGTTCCGGATTGCCTGCGGCGTGATGTGTCTGCTCTGGTTGCGCGACGCAGTCGGTCGGCAATCAACCCGGGACCAGCTATTGCTGGCGGCTGGCCTGATGATGACCATCTGGACACTGGTCACCAGCCTGTTCTACGACGTGACGATGTACTACGGTTGGGCAACGTTGCTTGCGCTCGCACGGACCACCGGCACACCGGACGACGTTGCGCGATGAGGGTTCTGATCTGGACGAAGGCGTTTGCGCCATCAACGGGTGGCATCGAGCGCTACAGTGCCACCCTTGCGCGCGGCCTGAGCGAGCAGGGACTGGACGTGATCGTCGCTACGGAAACTGGCGCACCGGATGGCTTCGATGCGTCAGTTCACTATCGCGTCTGTCGCCGACCGTCGCACAGCGACCTTGCCAGGTTGATGGATCAGGCCGACGTTGTGCATCTGTGTGGCCCGGCAGTCGGCCCGATGCGTCTGGCATTGCGGAGCAACGCAGCCCTCGCAATCGAACACAGTGGCTATCAGCTCGTCTGTCCCTCCGGCATGTTGTTACGTTATCCAGACGAATCGATCTGCCCGAATCACTTCAGGGCGCGCCAGCATAGCCGCTGTGTGCGCTGCCTCGTCACTCAGGGCGCTGCCGGGCCGCTGCGTGCGGCTGCTCGCGTCGCCGCCGGTCAGCTTCGTACGCGGCTGGCCGCAGACGTTCGTGTAGCGCACATCGCCGTCAGCCAGCACGTCGCCAGGCGGCTGGGTCTGCCCGACGTCGTCGTGATCCCACATGGCATAGATCCGCCAGAGCCCATTGACCGTTGGCTCCCTGAGCAGTTTGCCTACGTTGGGCGGCTCGTGCGTGAGAAAGGCGTCGACATCCTGCTCGATGCATTCTCGACGGTCGCCCGAGAACGACCGGATGCGCAATTGCGGATCGTCGGAGACGGCCCGCTGCGCGACGCCCTGGAAACCAACGCAACCGCACTCGGCGTCGGCACGAATGTCACGTTTCTGGGCGGCGTTGCATTTGATCAAATCGACGCTGCACTCGCGGATGTTGCGACGGTCGTTGTACCGAGTCGTTGCGAAGAAACATTCGGGCTGGTCGCACTCGAACAGGCCGCGCGCGGGAGACAGGTCATCACCAGCGATATCGGCGGCCTCGGCGAGGTCGCCCGCGCGATCAATGCACGCCTGGTGCCGCCGGGTGATCGCAATGCGCTGGCGGACAACATGCTGCGTGGGATTGAGCACGCTGAACGAACGAACCCGGCACCAACCCTGCCCGAATCGCTGACCGCGGAACGCATGGTCGACCGCCACATCGAACTGTATGAACATCTGCTGAAAAAGGATCGCCCGCGCGGCCGTGGCTGACCCGCCCAGCTCAGCGGCCCGGACGCAGCCTCTCCGCGACGGCCTCTACATGCCGCGCGATGCTATGCCCTTCGTACCAGCGCCGCAACCGTGCGCCGATCATCTCGGGAACGCGCGGCAACGCACCAGCCGGCACAAAATGCGCCCCTGCCCTCAGGCCATCCGCATCGCGGCCGCGCTGGCTGTAGACGATCGGCGTCACACCGCAGGCGGCGTAGGCTGCAAAAACGCCCGACTTGGCCAGAAACGGGACATCCTCGGCGATCAGCCCCCAGCGCGAAGCCAACAACCGCGCACGCACCTCGTCGGCCTCCAGCAACCCGAATCGCTGAACCGGAATCCCGCGAACAAACTTCGGCATCGCTTCCGGACCGGGTCCGATGTCGAGCAGGCCCTCGATCCGCAACGTTGCGAGATCGCCACTGCGATCAAGCGCCTCGTACACGCGTTGCCGACGCCAGGATCCGCCAAAAACAACCCCGACCGGCTGCCGCTCTGCCCAGTCCGGCAGCGGCAATGGCGGCTCGCCGATATTGGACGGCACCGGCAAAATCACCACGTCCCGACGCCCGTGGCGCGCCAGCCGCTGCGCAAAGGACGCATTCGTCGTGATCACATGATCCGCCAGTGACGCCAGCGCATAAACCGTTTCGCGATCACGCCAGTTCCCAGGATTGAGCCAGGCCCGCGAACGGGTCGCAAACATCTCGTGGACGATCAGCACCGTACGTTCGCTGGCGTGCACAACATCGTTGAGTACATAGGACCAGCGGGGATCGACGTGCCGCCACGCGCTGGGAACAAGATGCATCACAACTGCCTCCCCCTGCAGGTCTCGCGCGACGCGATCGGGCCGCGCACGCAGCTCGGCGTGTTCTGCATCCGTTCGCGCCGCCCGCCACTGTGTGTCCCAGCCCGCCTCGGCGAGCCCCTCGGCAAGCCGCCGCGCGTAATCGAACACGCCGCAACCGCTCGACACCGCCTGCGGCACGAGTTGGATCAGATTCGCCACCGTCAATCGCCTTTCAGCACAAGCCAGCCGCGTCGATGGAAACGTAAGCGTGCCCGCTCAGGGTCTGTCGTTGCGACCAGATTCCGTGGTTGCCAGTCGGGCGACGCACAGCTGCCCGGCTCGACGAGGCCGGGGCCAGACAGCCGTCGGATCGGTTCCAGAATGGCATACCCGGCTTCGCGCAGCGTCCACTCCACTTGCGATACGTTTGCCTCTGCCTCGAAAACGACGTCACGCACCCGCCGCGCGGCGAGCAGCTCGGCCGCGCCCGCAAGTACGAGCGGTTCCGCACCTTCGACGTCGATCTTCAGGATACCGACCGATTGTTCCGGAAAGCACACGTCGAGTGTGACCGCTGCCACTTCCTCCACCGCTGCCGGTGAGGATACGGCATCAACCATCCGTCCGGTCCCGCGGTTACCGGCGAATCCCGCCGGTCGTTCGAGCATGACCGGCCCCTCGCGGTCGGCGACTGCCTGCTCGCGGACGGTGATACGCGCAGCAACCCCGGCCGACTGCAGCGCGACGTTGCGGCGCAAATCCGCGGCGATCTCGGGCAGCGCCTCGAAGGCGACGACCGCCCGGCTGCGGTGCGCGAGCAGGATCGCCGTGTAGCCGATATTGGCGCCGACATCGACCGCCAGATCGTCGGCGTCGGCCAGTCGCCACAGCGTTTCGCTGAGCAACAGATCGTACACACCAAATCGCAGGATGGCCTGCCCGATCGCATCCGCCCCATCGACGACAAGCGGCGCGCCGAACGCGGTCTGCACAGGCTGCGCTCCCCGACGATACGGCGCGACCAGACGACGCCAGACATTCGTCGGGCGATACAGGAACTCTGGCTTCAGGGCGCTGGCAAACAAAGGGATGAAAACCTGCCGGTTGCATTGTCGCGGATCAGGGTGGCGCGTGCGTCACGGCAGGATTCTGCCGGCGGCACGCCTCCATGGTAGATCACGGCGAAAACGGATTCAACGGCGCCCGACGACCGCCCGCCCGGCGCGCTCTTGCAATTCGGCCGCCCGTGCGCATACTCTGTATAGACGAGATTCGCCACGGCGCGAATCGGGATCTTTGACAGCCGCTCTGTCGCTGTCACTCTGTACTGGGGGTGATATGGGTTCGACGGGGCACAGGAAGCGACCTGCTGCACGCCGAGGCGCTGGACCTCGTAATAACCGGCACCTTAAACACAACTGCAGAACCTGAGTTCGCACTCGCAGCTTAATTGCTGCGACGTCCGTGGCCTGACGCCGTCTAGGGTCACGGGCGCCAACAGACGGCTGGGCTGAAGCCTTTGCCCTTCGGGCGGATGCCGAGAAAACAGAAGGGCTGGCCCGATCCGGATCCCGTGCGCCGGAGCCGGACCGGGTGAAACAAAAGGCGTACTAAGCGTGTAGACGCAGGCGTGGAAGTGTCTCGGACGGGGGTTCGATTCCCCCCACCTCCATTCTGCGTCGCTCGCCTACGGCGAGCTATGCAGAATGGATTCTGCGAAGCTTCAGCGAAGCAGAATCTCACAGCGTCGCTCGCCTGCGGCGAGCTATGCAGAATGGATTCTGCGAAGCTTTAGCGAAGCAGAAGCTCACAGCGTCGCTCGCCTGCGGCGAGCTATGCA
>RFIY01000184.1 GCA_003695505.1 Candidatus Dadabacteria bacterium
GCATCGATGGCGAGTGCCCGTTCGTCACCCTTGAGCGTGACGCCGGCGGCGCGCAGGGCGTCAATCAGACGCGGCAGTGCGGTCTCGGCAATCGCGGCATCGACGAGTAGCGTTTCCATGGCGTTACACACACCGGGACGCTGCGCCTTGGCATTGACGACGATACGTTCGGCGCGATCGAGGTCGGCCGCGCGATCGACATAAACGTGACAGACTCCCTTGTAATGCTTCAACACCGGGATCCGGCTTTTTTCGCTGACCGCGCGTATCAACCCCTCGCCGCCACGGGGAATGACCAGATCGATCAGTTCTTCGAGTTGCAACAGCTCGTAAATACTGTTGCGCTCGGTATTCGGGACGACCTGAATCGCGTCTTCTGGCACCGCGTGTTTCCGGCAGGCCGAGCGCAGGATCTCGCCGATCGCAATATTTGAATGAAAGGCCTCCCGTCCGCCGCGCAGGATCACGGCGTTGCCGCTCTTCAGGCACAGCGACGCGGCATCCGACGTCACGTTTGGTCGACTCTCGTAAATGATCAGGATCACGCCGAGCGGAATGCGCACCTTTTGCACATCCAGGCCGTTTGGACGTCGCCAGCCGCGTGTAATCTGCCCGACCGGATCCGGTAACGCCGCGACTTCTTCGAGGGCCGACGCCATGCCTTCGATCCGCGCCTCATTCAGGATCAGCCGATCGATCGCGGCATCGTTCAGCCCCATCTGGCTTGCCGTTGCCAGATCTTTCTCATTCGCTTCCGCCAGCGTCGACCCGCTGTCGCGCAGCAACGCTGCTGCGGTCAGCAACACCGCATCCTTCTGATCTCGTGAAAGCTGTCGCAACTGCGCGGTCGCGGCGCGCGCCCGGCGTGCGATTTCGGCTGATTCTACGGCGATGGTCACGGCTCTTCCTCCTGATCACGCTGACCTGGTAAGTGCATCAACATACGGTTTCGAGTACCAGTTCGTCGCGGTGGACGATTTCGTCCGTCTTGCGGTAGCCAAGGACGGACTCGATCTCATCGGTATGGCATCCGGCGATGCGACTGATTTCTGCGGCATCGTACTCGACGAGTCCACGCGCAACCGTCGACTGATCCGAAGCTCGAACGATGCGCACGGGATCTCCTGTCCGAAACTCCCCCTGCACGCCGACCACACCACGCGGAAGCAGGCTGGTCCGACGTTGCACCAGCGCTTCGACAGCCCCGTCGTCGACCAGAACATCGCCCCGCGGAGCGGTCACGAACCGGATCCAGTACCGGCGGGCGCTGATCTGGCGCGGCGCCGGATCAATCGCCGTCACAGCCGATGCGTCGCCGTCGCGCAGCATCAGCAGGATATCGTCGCGATTGCCGTTGGCGATCCACGTTGGAATGCCGTACGCGATCGCCTGCGATGCCGCTTCGAGCTTGCTGCGCATTCCGCCGCTACCGAGCCGGGAACGCGCGTCGGTCATATCCGCGATTGCGGCCGGCAATTCCGCCGGGGACAGTTGCGCGACGGTATTGCCATCCTGATCCAGCAGGCCATCGACATTGGTCAACAGAATCAGTCGATCCGCGTCGATCATCGCGGCCACCGCCGCCGCCAGACGGTCATTGTCTCCGAGCAGGATCTCTTCGACGGCGACCGTATCGTTCTCGTTGATCACCGGAATGGCGCCGCATTCCAGCAGCCGGTCTATGGTGTGCCGGCCATTGAGGAAGCGCGCCCTCTCGCGAAGGTCGTCGTGCGTCAGCAGCACAAGCCCGGCGACAACGGGTCGCTCGGGATCGCTGGCAACCGCAAAAACTTCGTCATACGCGCGCAACAATGCTATTTGCCCCACCGATGCGGAAGCCTGCCGATCACGCAGCGACTGCGGCGGTTCGCTCAGGCCGAGACGCCGGAACCCCGCTGCAACGGCCCCACTCGACACCAGGACGGGTTCGTATCCATCGAGACGCAGCGCCACGAGCTGACGTGCGATCGCCGAAACGCGATCGTGGCGCAGCTCGCCGCGGTCATCGACAAGGACGCCACTGCCAACCTTGATCACCCAGCGCGTCATGCGTCCGCCCAGATCCGGTCTGCAGCAGAGGGGGCTGCCGAGTCTTCTTCGGATGCATCCGCCGAATCATGCTGTTCCAATGCGTTGAGCAGCGTCTTGCGTACCACGTCGAGGCCGGCGTGAGTCACCGTACTCGTCGCGCAGACTTTGCGTCCGATACGCTGTTCCAGTTCCTGCGCAAGCTGCCTGGTCTCGTCCGCCGGGACAAGATCGATCTTGTTGATCACAACGATCTCGGGGCGGTCGTCGATGCGCTGGGGGGCACGCTCGAGTTCGTGGCGAATTGCCGCGTAACGCTGCTCGAGCGAGTCGAGATCGGGCGCCTCGGCCAGATCCAGGATGTGCGCAATCACGCGGCATCGCGCCACATGCTTCAGAAACTGATGCCCCAGTCCCGCGCCATCCGCCGCCCCCTCGATCAGCCCAGGCACGTCCGCAATCACAAAATGGCCGCCGTCGTCACCGGGCACGACCCCCAGATTGGGCACCAGCGTCGTAAACGGGTAATCGGCCACACGCGGCCGCGCACGCGACAACACGCGGATCAGACTCGATTTGCCCGCATTTGGGTACCCGACCAGAGCGACGTCGGCCAGCAACCGCAATTCAAGGTGCAGATGCCGCACCTCTCCTTCGCCCCCTTCGGTTGCGCGCCGCGGTGCCTGGTTGACCGATGACCGAAAATGCCAGTTGCCGAGGCCACCTCGCCCACCCTCGGCGACGACGACGCGCACGCCTGGTTTGTCGAGGTCGGCGATGATCTCACCGGTATCCGCATCAAAAACGATCGTACCGACCGGCACGTCGACCACACAGTCTTCACCGCTGCGTCCGCTACTGCGCTGCCCACCGCCCGGGCGGCCGTGGCCCGCCCGCAGATGGCGCTTTCCACGAAAGCCGTAGAGCGTATTGACGTGCGGAGAGGCCACGAAGATCACATCTCCGCCGCGCCCCCCGTCCCCCCCGTCGGGGCCACCACGAGGCACATATTTTTCGCGCCGGAAGTGCACGACGCCGTCACCGCCGCGACCGGCAACGACCTCGATGTCGACTTCGTCGACGAACGGCTCTGCTGACAGATTTGTACCCATTCCCACATTGTACGGGCGCCGGCAGCCCGCTGCTATACTTCATGTATCGGGTGCCCGCGCCCGCTGGTCGCGAACCGGCCTGTCGATGTAAACTTTCCAATCTCAAACAGGACAAACGCACCATGGAACAACGCAAAGTAACCATCATTGGCGGCGGCCCGGCCGGCCTGACCGCAGCGATCTACGCATCACGCGCCATGCTCGACCCGCTGATTCTACAGGGCGCCGTCGAACCTGGCGGCCAGTTGACGACAACGACCGACGTGGATAATTTTCCGGGATTCCCCGAAGGCATCATGGGTCCGGAGCTGATCGAACGGATGCGCCAGCAGGCGACGCGCTTTGGCACCGAGATCCGTACCGACTGGGTTACCTCTGTCGACCTCTCACGCCGTCCGTTTCGCATCACGACCGATCAGGGCGAAATCGAGACGGCAACGCTGATCATCGCGACCGGAGCGAGCGCAAAATACCTGGGCATTCCCGGCGAAAAGGAGTTCCTCGGCAAGGGCGTCAGCGCCTGCGCGACATGCGATGGTTTCTTCTTCCGCGATCAGGTCGTCGCCGTCGTCGGCGGCGGCGATACCGCCATGGAAGAAGCCACCTTTCTGACACGCTTCGCCAGCAAGGTCTATGTTATTCATCGCCGCGACCAGCTTCGCGCTTCGAAAATCATGCAGGAACGCGCCTTCGCGAACGAAAAAATCGAGTTCGTCTGGAACAGTATTGCGACCGAAGTACTTGGTAACGACCAGGGCGTCACCGCCGTTCGTCTGAAGGATACGCAAACCGGCGAGGAACGCGAACTGGAGATCCAGGGCTTTTTCCTCGGCATCGGACACAAA
>RFIY01000185.1 GCA_003695505.1 Candidatus Dadabacteria bacterium
ATGCCGCACTGGCGGGCCCGCGACAAACGACCGGACGTGCGCATCGACATGACGGCGCGCGCCGGCGAATTGCGTATTCCCTTCACGAGCGGCGTGCTGATCGGCATCGGCGAAACGCGGCAGGAACGGGTTGAATCGCTGCTCGAGATCCGACGGCTGCATCGGCGTTACGGCCACATCCAGGAAGTCATCGTGCAAAACTTCCGCGCCGAGCCATCGACGCCGATGGCCAACGACCCGGAGCCAGACGATGATGACATCGCCTGGACGATCGCGATGGCTCGCCTGATTCTTGACGATGAGGTCACGGTGCAGGCGCCCCCGAACCTCAATCCCGATGGCATCGAAACGCTGATCGCAGCGGGCATCAACGATTTTGGCGGTATTTCTCCGGTCACGCCGGATTTCATCAACCACCAGCACCCCTGGCCGCTGATCGACAGCCTGACCGAACGCTGTCACAACCTCGGGTTCGAGCTGGCGCCCCGTCTGCCCGTCTATCCAGGCTGGATCACGCCGGAGTGGCTGGATCCGGCGCTGTATGAGCGCGTGACCACCCATCCCGTCGCCGCGGAGGCCGCATGACTTCGCTGTCCTCGATCCTCGACCAGGCTTCTCCGGCCGTCCGCAGGCTGCTCGACTGCGTATTGTCGGGGCATGACCTGGCCGTCGATGACGCGGTGCGCCTGTTCGAGGTCACGGGCCCCGATCTGCGCGCACTCTGCGGCACAGCCGACCACCTGCGCCGTGAACAGGCGGGCGACCTGGTCACCTACGTCGTCAACCGCAACATCAACTTCACCAATGTCTGCGTCAAAGCCTGCAAGTTCTGCGCGTTTTCGCGCGATCTGCGCTCCGAGCAGGGTTATCTGCTGCCAACCGACGAAATCATCCGCCGCACCGCGCAGGCCCGCGACTACGGCGCGACCGAGGTCTGCCTGCAGGCCGGCCTCGCCCCGACCGTCGATGGCAGCAACTACATCGAGCTGTGTCGCACGGTTCACGAAGCCATCCCGGACGTACACCTGCACGCCTTTTCGCCCGAAGAGATCCGCTACGGTGTCCAGCGCTCCAAACTGCCGCTCGTCGAGTACCTGACTGCGCTCAAGGACGCCGGACTCGGATCGCTGCCGGGAACCTCGGCGGAGATCCTGGACGATACGCTGCGACGCCGCATCGCCCCGGGCCGCATCTCGACGCAGGAATGGATCGACGTGATCACGACGGCGCACGGTCTCGGTATTCCGACAACCTCGACGATGATGTTTGGTCACGTCGAAACGTTCGCCGACCGGGCGCGGCACCTCGACCTGCTGCGGTCGATCCAGCGGGACACGGGTGGCTTTACCGAATTTGTGCCGTTGTCGTTCGTTCACGAGGAGGCGCCGCTGTTTGCGAAGCAGGAAGTCGCGGGCGTCCTGCCTGGCCCCGATGGCAACGACGTACTGCGTACCTATGCGATCGCACGCCTGATGCTCGGGCGGGACATTCCCAATTTGCAGGCGAGCTGGGTCAAGGAAGGGCTGCGAATGACGCAACTGCTGCTCGACTGCGGCGTCAACGATGTCGGCGGCACGCTGATGAACGAAAGCATTTCGACCAAGGCCGGCGCGCGCAACGGCCAGTTGATGACGCCCGCGGTCCTGCGCCGGTTGATCCGCGGCGCCGGTCGCGAGCCTGCCGAACGCTCGACCACCTACACGATTCTGCGCCGATTCGGCATGGTCGAAGACCCGGATGTCGCAGCCAGCGAGCCGCTCAACAGCGTCGAGGACGCCGAAGCGGTATTCGGCAGCTATGACGAACTCGCCAACGATCCGACGTTTCACTATGACTTCGACCGCGACTACGATGCGTCACGTACATTGATGCCACAGGGGGTCTGATGCAACCATTGAAATTCACCGTCTCGATCGCGATGACCAGTCCGGAACACTACATTCCGCTGGCGCAGACCGCCGAGGAATGCGGCTTTCACGCGATCGCCCTGCCCGATTCGATTTTCTACTCCGAAGAGGTCTCGGCGGCCTATCCATACACGGCCGATGGCAGCCGGATGTGGAACGAGGATACGCCATTCATCGAGCCGATGGTCGGCGCCGCGGCGATGTCGGCGGCCACGAAATCGATCTTCTTCTACACGAGCGTGATCAAGGTTGGCGTACGCAACCCCGTCCTGCTGGCCAAGCAGGTCGGTTCGCTGGCGGTGATCTCGGGAGAGCGATTCGGACTCGGCGCCGGCATCGGCTGGCTGCCGGAGGAATTCAAATGGTGCGGCACCGAATTTCGCCAGCGCGGCAAGCGGGTCGATGAATCGCTGGAAATCATTCAGGGATTGCTGACCGGCGACTGGTTCGAATACCACGGCGAATTTTTCGACATCGGCCGCATCAAGATGCAACCCGCGCCGAAGAAAAAGGTGCCGATCTACATCGGCGGCCACAGCAAACCGGCCTTTCGGCGCGCCGTCCGTTTCGGCGACGGCTGGGCCTCGGCGATGATGAAGTTCGACGATCTCAAGGAGACGATCGCGACGCTGAAACAGATGCTCGCCGACGCCGGACGCGGCGATGATCCATTCGAGTTCCAGGCCGTCTGTATCGACCGTTTTGGTGTGGACGGCTACAAGCAGCAACGCGAGATCGGCGTCACCGACGTGATCACGATTCCGTGGGTCATGTACGGCGTGCCGAACAATGCCGACCTGCAGGCCAAACAGGATGCGATCCGCCGCTTTGCCGACGACATCGTCGCCAAAGTCAACGAACAGTGAGCGCATCGACGCTCGCGCCGCTGACCGCCTGGCTGCCATCGCTGATCGCGGCCGTCGCCGGATTCGGCGCGCTGGCGTTGCTGACCTGGCTGCTGCTGCGCCGCAAGGCCGTCGTTGGTCGCCAGACGCGCGTCTGGCGTCACCTGACCCTTGCGCTGGCGACCATCGCGGTGATCGTTGCGGTCATCGCCACGCTACCGATCGAAGACACCGTCCGCGCGCAGTTGCTGAGCTTTCTCGGCCTGCTCATTTCCGGTGTGATTGGTTTGTCCTCGACATCGTTCGTCGGCAATGCGATGGCCGGCCTGATGCTGCGGGCGCTGAACAATATTCGTCCGGGTGACTTCGTCCGCGTCGGTGAGCACTTCGGCAAGGTTTCCGAATTCGGACTGCTGCACACTGAGCTGCAAAGCGAGGAACGCACCCTGATCACGATGCCGAACCTGCATCTGGTTACGAATCCCGTAGAAGTCGTGCGCTCATCGGGCACGGTCGTGACCGCGACGGTCAGCCTCGGCTATGACGTTTCGCGCCAGACGGCGACAGAGGCGCTGCTCGACGCCGCGCGCGCCGCACAGCTCGAAGAACCGTTCGTCCACGTCCTGGAGCTCGGTGATTTTTCGGTCACTTACCGCATCTCGGGTCTGCTGCCAAATGTCCGCTATCTGATTACCGCGCGATCCGCGCTGCGCGAAGCGATGCTCGACGGCCTCCACAAGGCCGGCATCGAGATCGCATCGCCAACGCTGATGAACCAGCGACAGTACCCGCCGCAATGGCGATTCGTCCCGCACGCATCCACGAGCACCGCCCCTGAACCAGAACAGCCACGCGCGGAAAACATCGTCTTCGACAAGGCCGAGGCCGCCGAAACGGCGGAGCGCATCCGCGAACGCCTCGACGAGCTGGAACAGGAAATCGAGGCCGCCCACCACGACAAAGATGAAGAACGCGCCGCGCGACTCGAGCAGGCGCGCACGCATTTGCGCGACAAGTTGAACGAACTGGAGTCGTGAGCGTATCCCTCCCTGCACTGCCGGCAGGGCTGTCCCTGGATCTGCAACAGCCGCCCGACCTGCCGGAACTGTGTTTCTGGCTGCTCGACCCCGACAGTGCCGCACGCCCGGTCGCGGACCCGGCGCTATTCCGCAGCCTTCTCGACGCCCCACCATACTGGACGATTCTCTGGCCGGCCGGGCGGGTACTCGCCCGCGCCATTCTCGACCGCGAAATCGATGTTACAGGCAAAACGGTCCTCGATTTCGGCTGCGGTTCCGGCATCGTCGCCATTGCGGCCGCCAGGGCCGGAGCAGCACACGTTGTCGCGGCCGATCAGGATCTGGAGGCCCTCACTGCCACAGGCGCCAATGCCAGGGCCAACGGTGTCCGGCTCGACACGCAACCCGATGCCTTTGCGGGGCCGGAGCGCGTCGATGTCTGTATCGTCGCCGACGTCTTTTACGACCCGGAAAACCTGCCGCTGTTGTCGCGCCTCCGGTCGCGCTGCCGCACATTGATCGTCGCCGACTGCCGCACCGATCGCCTCGACGGTCGCCCGCCCGACACGATCGCGCGTTCGGCGACCTGGCCCGATGTGGATGTCTCGGAGCAATTTCGCAACGTCGCCATCTGGAAAGACCCCAGGTGACCAACTCAACAAGTATTTACAAGGTATTGCTGTTACAGCGCAATCCGAGCGGAGAGCGCACCGCGATTGCCACCGCGCGCGATGTACTCATACCCGCGCTGTCAACGAACTCCCCTGCCCGTGTCGTCGTGTCGTGGTCCGCCGAACAACGCCCGCGCACCGTCGTTCCCCTACAGACCACGCCCTTGCGGATGCTTTCCGTCTGGCTCCCCGAACCGCCTGCGGTCCGCGACCTTGCCGCGGTCCTCGAACCAGTGGATCCAGGTGTCGAGGTGTTCGCGGTACAGGCAAGTGAGCCGATTCCGCCCCGCCTCCCCGCCGCGGACGCCGGTTCGCCCGCGGTCGTTCTGCTGACGTTGCTGCGACGGGCACGCGGGCTCGATGACGCCACGTTCCTGCATGAATGGCACGACCGACACACGCCGCTGGCCATGCGTGTCCACCCGCTGCAAGGCTATGTCCGCAACGTCATCGATCCCGCCACCGCCCATTCCCCGGATCCGCCGGACGGAATCGTCGAGGAGCAGTACGCCGACGCCAGAACGATCGCACGGCCATGGCGGATGTTCGGCCACAACGGCGCGTGGCGCAGCGCGGCCAACATGTGGCGCGTCTGGCGCCACGTCCGCACCTTCCTCGACCTCGACCGGGCCGAAAACTGGCTGATGCATCAGGTGGAGGTCGAGCTGGCCTGAGTTCAGGCCAGGTGACGGCGAATTCGGGGAGGATTCGGCAGCGACAATATCGCGGCGCCACCACCAGCAAGAACGCGATCGGACCTCGCGAACACGCACCGCCCGACGGGCGTTGTCCGCACCGAGTGCGCGAAGGCTCGCCCGACCGCCTCTGCGGCCGATCTCGAACACCTTGACATTGGGACTCACACGTTCGTCACAACCGGCGCCTGTTGAATCAACCGCGAACGGGGAGCAGCGCCCCGCGGCACCTGCGGGTCGGCGGAACGATCTGTTTCCGCGCACGCCGCCGTCAGGCAGAGAAGTCGAAACGGACGCCGGTCACTCGCTCGGACCACTCCCAGAGCCAGTCCGCATCGGCATCGGAACAGGCGCGGCGCGAGGGCTTCACCAGTACCGGGTACCCGGCCATTTCGCCACGTCCGTCCGGGCCGTAGTAGCTGCCCCCGCGCGCAGCGGGATCGGTCGCGGCCCGCAGTTGTGGCAACGCGCCGGCCTCGGCGTCCTGGACGAGTTTCCGCAATACTGGCTCGAATACCCGAAAAAAGAGATGCCCCTCGATGTGCCGCCCCAGATCGGTCTGCGCCGCGCCAGGGTGCGCGCCAATCGCTACAGCCGACCAGCCGTGCGCAGCGAACCGGCGTTGCAGTCCGCGCATGAACAACAGATTCGCCAGCTTCGAACGAGCATAGGCGCGAAACGGTGTGTAGCCCCTGCCGTCCGGAAACATCGGAGCGCGCCGATCGAGCTTGCCCATCTTGTGCGCCAAGCTACTGACCGTGACGACGCGCGCCTGCGGCGCCCGACGCAGCAACGGCAGCAACCCTCCGGTCAGTGCAAAGTGCCCAAGGTGGTTCGTGCCCATCTGCGCTTCGAAACCGTCTTCGGTCAGGCCGTACGGCGTATTCATCACGCCGGCGTTGTTGATCAGGATGTCGACCCGAGACAAATGTTCGCCTGCACGCATCGCAAACGCCCGGATGGACGCCAGCGATTGCAGATTCAGCGGCCAGACCCGCAGATCGGCCGCCGCGTGCGCGTCCCGGATCTCGTGAGCCGCGGCATCCCCAAGCCTGGGGTCCCGGCAGCCCATCACCACGGTCGCGCCGTGCGCCGCGAGCGCACGCACCGTAGCCCGTCCCAGACCACGATTGGCCCCGGTGACGATGGCGATCTTGCCAGAAAGATCCGGGATGTCTGCGGCTGTCCAGCGCATGGCTACAGCGTAGCGCCTGCAGCCACGGCTGCGATTCGGATATTCATCGCCCACCCGGCTCGCGCCAGCCCCTCCTGATTGCGGGAAAGTGGGCGCCTCCTGAAAAGGCATGGCCGATCCAGGCTACGCTGGCCGGAACGCTACGAAATCGCGGCTACGGGACCTGGACAGCCCAGCCCTGGCGGAGCCTGTTGCAGTCCGGCCGTTCCTGCCCACAAGCTGTTCGTTCCGGGTGGTTGCCGCGAACCTGAAAAAACAGCCGTACTGCCGGCTCCGTGCCGGCATCCGTCCGCCGCAGCGAGTCAGACCGTAATCAGTGATTCAACCTGCGTCGGCGCGAGGCGGCCGCGGCCACCGAGCGAAGCGAGTTCGAGCAGAAACGCACAGGCGATCACCGTTCCGCCGGCTTTTTCGACGAGGGAAACCGTCGCCTCGGCCGTACCGCCCGTGGCCAGTACGTCATCGACGATCACGGCATGCCGCACATCCTCAAACGAATCGGCGTGGATTTCGATTGTCGCCTCGCCGTATTCGAGGCCGTAGCTGACCGACTCCGTGTGATGAGGAAGCTTGCCTTTCTTGCGCACGAGTACCAGACCGGTGCCCAGCCGGTCCGCAATCGCGCCACCAAGTAGGAAGCCTCGCGCATCGACGGCGACGATCCGGTCCGGACGCAACGGTTCGATGCGTTCGACGAACCCGTCGATGATTTCGCGGAAGATCTGTCCGTCCGCGATCAGTGTCGTGATGTCGAAAAACTGGATGCCCGGCTCCGGAAAGTCGGGAACAACGCGCATCCGATCAAGCAGATGGTTCAGCGAACCGCTCATCCAGCCTGCTCGCCCTTGCGCCGAATCGCGACGATGCCACCGAAAATCATCACCATCCCGCCAATCCAGATCCACATCACAAGCGGGTTGCGATGGAAGCGAAAAATGGCGGTTCCGGTATCAGGGTCCTCGCTGACAAAAATCAGATACAGATCCTCGAACAGTGATGACCAGATCGCGACCTCGGTGCTGGTCTCGCCGCGCGGGCCAACGTATTGCCGTTTTTCTGGCCACATCTGTATCGTACGCCCCCGCCCTTCGACGTCGAACAGCGCCAGTTGCGCGGAGTAATTGGGCTGGTAGCGGTGCCGGATCTCCTTGAGTTCGAGTCGGTAGCCCTCGAAGGTCGTCACATCGCCTGGTTTCATCGAGACCTGCGTCTCGCGGGCAAAGAGATTGCCCGTGATGCCAATGAACAACAGGACGACGCCAACGTGGACGATGTAGCCGCCATAGCGCCGCCGATTCGCCCGGATCAGGTTCAACAGCGCGCGGATGGGCGATTCCTGCTTGCGCTGCATCCGGCCACGCACGCCGCGCACGACTTCGAGCCCCATCGTACCGGTTGCAAACACACAGAATGCCCAGGTAAAGATCGCAAACGGCGCTCGCACCCCGGCGATCGTCACGACGATTGCGGTCACTACGCTGACGATCAGTGGATCGCGCAGGTTTCGCTGAAAATTTCGCCGGCTCGCCTTGCCCCAGGACATCACCGGGCCAACCGCCAGCAACAGCAGCAGACCGATGCCGAGCGGCGCATTGACGCGGTTGAAGAATGGTGCACCCACGGTAATCTTCTGGCCGGTGACGAGCTCGTTCAGAATCGGGAACACCGTTCCCCAGAACGTCGCGAACATCAGCCCGAGAAAGACGACATTGTTGAACAGGAAGGCGCCCTCACGACTGACCGGGCTTGTCAGCCGCGGTGATGTGGCGAGCTTGCCCCAGCGCCAGTAGATCAG
>RFIY01000186.1 GCA_003695505.1 Candidatus Dadabacteria bacterium
CCGATCAGCACAGGTACCGCGAACCGTTCGCGCACTGGTGCTGAACAGCCCTGATGGTCGGGGTGGGCATGCGTCAGCGCGTGATGGGTCAGCGGGCGGTTCTTCAGCCAGTGGAACAACGCACGCCGCCCGCCGCGGATGCCGGCGTCGAACAGGATCCCGTCGCAGTAGTAGGCATTGATCGCCGCGCGTGGATAGAACGACAGCATCGTGACGCCATCGGCAACCTCGCGCGTTTGCAGCATGGTTCAGAGGCCTTCGCCGCGTCCGAACTGTTGATCGAGCACGAGCAATGCGCCGCGATCGTCGCCGGCGAGTTTGACACGCGCCATCGTCTGCCGCGCGAATTTTTCCTCGATCGCCTGCTGCTCAATGAACCAGCGCATCAGCACTTCGGCGGAGTGGCAGGCCTGTTCGAGTGCCAGATGGTAGATCGCATGGATCTGCCGGGTATTGCGTTCTTCGATCTCGATCACGGTCTGCAACGCGGCCTCGATCGAATCGAACTGCTGCGGCGGCGCCGAGACGCTGCGGTAGCGGACCGGCGCGTCGTGGTCACGCAGGAAGCGGATCAGCTTTTCGGCATGCTGCAATTCCTCGGCGCTCTGGCTGCCCAGCCAGTGCGCGAAACCTTCCAGCGCCTGCGCATCGAACCACAGCGACAGGGCCAGGTAGGCATAGGCACCGAACATTTCATTGGCGATCTGATCGTTGATTGCGTCGATGACGTCTTGTGTGAGGCTCATGTTGCGGATACCTTTCATTCCGGTGAGGCAACATCCAAAACTCAGTATACCGGCAGCAGGCGACTCGGCGGCGGCTGGATGTCGCGCCCGCGAGACAATCATGTCCCAAAATTGATACCGATCAATTTTTTTTGATCGGTTATCGCGATAACGTATAAATACAAATGAAAGATCCGTTACCAAGGAGGTGGATCATGAAGTCGAAATCGCAGATGGTTCTTGTCGGCGCTTTCGCGATCATGGCGGCGCTTGTGTGGCCGCATGATGCGTTGGCGATTCCGGCAATGGCACGAAAATTTAATGTGGCGTGCCAGGCGTGCCATACGGTGATGCCGGAGCTCAATCCGTTCGGTAAGGCCGTTCAGGAGGCCGGCTTCCGGATGCCTGCGGGTACGCCCGGTGAGGGTACCCAGATGGGTACGGATCTTGGTGAGGGCTATGTCATCGACAAGTTCCCGCCGCTGTCGTTCCGGATCAAGGGGTATCCGGTGCAGTACATCAACGAAGAGGACGAGGGCGAAAAGGGCACCTTCTTCCGCCCGCTGCACGAACTCGAGATCCTGTCGTACGGCGCGTTCGGAGATCGCTGGAGCTACAAGGCCGAGATGGAATTCGAAGACGAAGACAACTTCGATCCCGGCGTCGTAGCCGCCGTCGAGTTTGAAGTGAACCACGCGTTGAAACTGTTCGCCGGGTACGCGCCGCTGCTCGCATTCGATCCCTACAACACATTCAAGGATGGCGGGCATCGCATCGAGCGCACCCACCACGCCGTCATGAATTTCGCGGGCACGGTGGATGCCAAATTGCGGAAAGACGGTCAGTTGTTTGGTCTGCGGGGACGTGCGGGCAAGGTGTTCTACCTCGCGGCGATGACGCCGGGGCCTGGCCAGAAGGTGCCCGAGCTGGAGCAGATGGACGGCGTCGGCCGGCTCGTTGTCGATGTCACGGATCGGGTTTCGGTCGGGGCATTGGGATACTATGCGGCTACGCCGGCATCGGATACGGCTCGCATTGCAGCCGATCTGAACGCCTGGCTGGAAAAGGGTGGCACACTCAAGAGCATCGTGATGTACGACACCGATGCAGAAACCGTTCTCGGCGAACTCGCGTGGGATATGGTGCACAAGCTCGAACATGTGTCGTTGTTCCCACTCGCACGGGCCGACATCAAGTACAAAGACGATCTCGATGCGGGGTTGACCGCAGGATTCGGGACGATGATCGAGAACGGCCGCGTCTGGCTCGAATTTACGGAGCCGATCGAGGAAGGTGACGCGGAAACACCGCAGGTGACGCTGGCGTTCGACGTCGTGTTCTGAAGCGCGATCCGTCGCGTATTCCGCCGTTCGCGCGGGGCCGGTGTTCCGGCCCCGCGTGTTGTTGTCTGCGGCGGATTGCAGCGCACGGACACTCGGCTTACACTGAACAACACTCAGTGAAACGTGTTTCAGGTTTGCGCCGACAGCGCGGCGGCCTGCAAGGGAGAGTGGAGCGATGAAAGTACTCGTCACCGGAGCCACCGGATTCATTGGCAACCACGTCGCACGCATGTGCCTGGAGCAGGGCGATGAAGTGCGGGCGATGGTCCTGCCGGGCGAGGATCGGTCGCCGCTGAAGGGACTCGATGTCGAGATCGTCGAAGGCGATCTGCTCAAGCCGGAAACGCTGGGCAAGGCCGTCGAGGGGGTCGAAGGCATCTATCATCTTGCCGCGATCTATGCGGTCTGGACCAAAGACCCGACGCTGCAATATCGCGTCAATGTCGATGGCACGCGGGCGCTGTTCGAAGAGGCGCTGAAGCGCAAGAAAGAGATCAGGAAGATCGTCTTTACGTCGAGCATCGCGGCAATCGGCGTATACGGTGACGGGCGGCTCGCCGACGAAACGACGCCGTTCAATCAGTGGCGCTACGGCAACGACTATGTGCTGTCCAAGTTCATCAGCGAACAGGTCGTGCGCGGTATGGTCGCGCGCGGGCTTCCGGCCGTGATCGTCAATCCTGCTTACCCGTTCGGTCCCGGCGACCGGATGCCGACGCCGACCGGAAAACTGATCGTCTCGATCCTCAAGGGCGAAATGAAGTACTACTTCGAGGGCGGGATCAGCGCCGTCGACGTGCGCGATGTGGCGCGCGGCCATCTGCTGGCGATGGAGAAGGGCAAGATCGGCGAGGGGTACATCCTCGCCAATCGCGACGGCAACTACACCTTTCGCGACTTTGCGCGTCTCGTCGGCCGGATCGCCGGCGTCCGCGACGTCGCCAAACGCAAGATTCCCAGCTCGGTCCTCGGCGCGGCCGGCCGCGCGATGGAACTGGTAGCCGAGGTCACCGGCAAGCCGCCGCAAAGCACCTACAAGACGTCGATGTACTCGACGCAGAACATCTGGTTCGACCCGAGCAAGGCGATCAATAAACTCGGCTGGCCGCAAACACCGGTCGAAGTATCGGTCAGCGACGCGGTCGACTGGTTTCGCCGCAACGGCTACGTCTGAGGCGTAGCGCCTGCGGAGGTCGTTCCGAGCCAGTGCTGTCGTAGTGATCGGCTTGACAGCAGACGGCGAATGGTACCGAACTATCCCGAAAGGCTGTGCTGAACTGTGCAACACACGTCCGGAGACCTGATCACAAGTAGCAAGCATCGGCGGGGCCTTCACCTGATTTGACAGATTCTGAGCAGGTATCCGAGAATACTGCTACCAGAATCATGCAAGCTCTCGCGGTGGGAGGTTTCGTGTTGACATTCCGACGATTATTGTTTGGCTGTGCTGTCTCCGTAGTTGCA